>DASYHQ010000053.1 GCA_035998445.1 Tepidisphaeraceae bacterium
CGCCACCACGCTGCCAGCGGGCAACACGACGACGTTGACGCCCGCGGCCGACGCGTTCGTCCGCGGCGGCCAGTACGCGGCGAACCCCTACGGCCTGAACGGCACGATCGAGGTGAAGAACTACATCGCCGACCTCACCCGCGTCGGGCACGTCAAGTTCGACATCAGCACGCTGCCCACGACCGTCGCCAGCGCGACGCTGCGCCTCCACGGGAAGCTCGCCGGCACGGTCGCGCCGCTGACGGTCAGCGTCCACTCTGCGGCCAACGCGAACTGGACCGACGCGGGCATTACGTGGTCCAACCAGCCGGCTCAGACCGGCGCGACTCTTGGCACGTTCGTCGTCAACAGCGCTACGGCCAGCTGGCACGAGCTGGACCTGACGAACTGCGTCAACGCGGCGAAGGCTGCGGGACAGAGCAGCATCAGCCTCCGGCTGACCGGGCCCAACGGCAACACGGCGGTCATCGAGTTCAGCTCGCGCGAGGCGTCGACCGTGGCCAACCGGCCGCAGCTGGTCGTCGTTGCCGACGCCTCCGCGCCGACGCCGCCGGCCGCCCCGACGAACCTCACGGCGGTCGCGGCGTCGCCAACGCAGCTGAACCTGACGTGGGACGACCAGGCGAGCGACGAGGCCGGCTACCTGCTGGAGTACGGCGCCAGCGGCGCGTTCCCGGCCGGCGGCGCGACGGGGGTGGTATCGCTGCCGGCAAACGCGACGTCGTACGTGCTGGGGGGTCTGACGCCGGGGATCGCCTACCACGTCCGCGTCCGCGCGACCAACGCCGGCGGCGCCAGCGCCAACAGCAACGTCGCCAGCGCGACCACGCAGCTCGCCCTGTCGCCGACCGACCTTCAGCACGGCGACATCGGCGGCCCCGCGATCGTCGGCGACGCCAGCTACAGCGCCGGCGCAGCCGGCACGGGCAGCAGCTACGCGCTGCAGGGCGGCGGCGCCGACGTGTTCGGCACGAGCGACCAGTTCCACTTCGCGTACTACCCGCTCGGCGGCGACGGCACGATCATCGCGCGCGTCGCGTCGATCCAGAACACCCACGCCTCGGCCAAGGCGGGCGTGATGGTCCGCGAGTCGCTCGCGCCCAACGCGCGCAACGCGTTCATGAACGTCAAGCCGACGGCCGGCGTTGAGTTCTCGTGGCGCACGAGCGCCGGCGGCTCGACCGGCTACACGAACGCCGCCGGGCTGGGCGCGCCTTATTGGGTGCGCCTGACGCGCGTCGGCGACGTCGTGACCGCCAGCCGCTCGGCCGACGGCGCGGTCTGGACCGTCGCCGGCACCGCGACGTTTGCGGGGCTGGCCGGTACCGTTCACGTCGGCCTCGCCGTCACGGCCCACGACAACGCCAAGCTCGCCACCGGCGCGTTCGACAATGTGACGATCGCCGGCCACGTGCCCGAGCCGATCGCGCCCAGCGGCCTGACGGCGACCGTGGCGGCGGCGGCGTCGCCGGCTCAGGTGAACCTGGCCTGGACCGACCACGCGGGCAACGAGACCGGCTACCGGGTCGAGCGCAGCAGTGACGGCGGCGCGACCTTCGCGACGCTGCCCGCCGCCGCGGCGCTGGCGGCGGGGACGACGACGTTCGGCGACGCCACGGTCGCGGCGGGCGTCGCCTACAACTACCGCGTCCGGGCAACCGGGCCGACGATCGCCGGCGTGCAACGCGACTCCGCCTGGAGCAACGCCGCGTCGGCCACGACGCCGCCATCGGCGGCGGTCGCCCCAGCGGCGCCGACGGACCTGTCGGCCACCGCCACCTCGCCGACGCAGGTGGACCTGGCGTGGACGGACAACGCGGGCGACGAGGGCGGCTACCGCGTCGAACGCAGCACCGACGGCGGCGCGACCTTCACGGCGCTGGCTGGTATGCCGCTGGCGGTCAACGCCACGATCTACAGTGATACGACGGTCGCGGCGGGCACGCCGTACCGATACCGCGTTATCGCGACCGGCGCCGCCGGCGCGCCCGACTCAGCGGCGTCCAATATGGATGATGCGACGACGCCGGCGGCGCTGAGCATCAGCATCGGCGGCGACGCATCGGTCGCCGAAGGAGCGACGTATACGCTGTCGTTGTCAGCGAGCGGCTACGGGTCCGACGTGATCGATCACTGGGCCGTCGATTGGGACGGGGCCGGCCCGCTCGTGGCCGAGACCGTGATGGGCAATCCCGGCAGCGTCACCCACGTGTTCCCCGATGGCTTGAATCCCGCGACCGATAGCACCGTCACCGCCCGAGCGTACCTCGCGGGCGACACCACCGGGACGACTGCGGCGCACAAGAGCGTCACCGTCAGCAACGCGGCTCCCATCGTGGCGATCGGTGGGGCACCGACGACGTGGGCGGCCGGGCAGATGTATAACCTGACTGCGTCGGCGACCGACGTCGGCCTGGCCGATGCTGCGGCAGGCTTCACGTACGCCTGGTCCCAGGCCGTCGATGGGGGCACGCCGACGATCGTGACCGGCCCATCGTTTAGCGTCACTCCCAACACTCTTGAAAGCTATGTGCTGACGCTCACGGCAACCGACAAGGACGGTGCATCGTCTGTTGCCGACACCTTGTCGTTTACGGTCAATCCAGCCGTCGCAACGACTGCTGTCGATGACGAACTCGTTTTCAAGCATCACAACGGTCCGGTGCGTCTTTCCGTGTTAGCCAACGATCTGAGGGATCCAGGTATTACGCTCGATATCAGCGGTATTACCCAGCCAGCAAACGGCACCGTTGTTATTCTCAGCGGTTCGCCGGACGTGTTGACATATGTGCCTTCAACGGGCTTTGTCGGCACCGACACGTTCACGTACACGATCGACGATGGCCATGGGGGCGTCAGCACGGCGACTGTGAGCGTCGCCGTTCAAGCCGGAAATGGTGCCGATGCTGTCGACAGCGTCCGACCGGGCGCGAAGGACTACACGCTTGGCGACGGGTTCATCATAGACCCAAACGCAACCTTCACGCCCATCTCGCAGGGCAACTATCAGTACACGACGACGATCCCGGTTAACGCGACCGAACCCTGGAGCTACGGGGACGGCGGCGACGACGTTCTGCACACGCGGGTGACGACAGGCAGTCAGACGCTGACGGTCATCTCTACGTTTCCGGGAGACGGGAGTTGGAGCTACTACGAGTCGCTCTCGTTCACGCGGACCATTCTGACCGCACCGGTCATCGGTGGGACCGGCATCACCCAAACTGAAACTATCATTGACAACTACGTGTTCTCCGGTCACGGGAACCTGACGAGTTCGTACTTCTCGTTCACGGCAGACGGCAGCGACGCCGTGATGGGCAGCTTGGCCGGGCCGGTGACCATGACGTGGGGCTCACTGGGCACGAAATACGAGAACACGACGAGTTCCGCCAATCTGACGACCGGCGTCGTCACCGGCACAAGCGACCAGCACGGCGGGCAGTCCTACAGTTCGTCAGGAAACGGCACCTACAGTTACGAGACCACCGGCGGCTCGGTGACCGGTACCACGAACCAAAGCTCATCGTGGGAGGATACCTATCAATACAGTGCGACGAACGGGACATACTCGCAGCAGCAATCGGACGGATGGGGTTATTCGGGCAGTGGTTCGTACGAGGACACCGATACGTCTGCCGGTCCGTCGACGGGCAGCGTCACCGGCTCGTTCAACAATAGCAGCACGATCAGCGGCACGATCAACGAGGGCGGCAGCGGGTCATCGACCGGCCAGTACGCGATCGTTTCGCAGTTGGTGAGTGGCACCTGGATTAAGACCGGCAGCGGGTCGACCGCGGACTCCAACGTCGGCCACTGGTCCTCGGCAGGGGACGGTGCATACACGCGCTCGACGAGCGACACGAACGGGACACTGAGCGTCAGCGGCTCCAAGGGCGTTTCCTCGGAAAGCAGCTGGAATTCCAGCGGAACGGTCAGCCAGACGCTGGTTTCCAGCGGCACGTGGTCCATCGTGTCCGGTGACGGTGACTCCAGTGGCGGGACGAGCGACAGCTGGCACTACAATGGTGGCGGCAGCTACTCCGACATCAGCGCTGGCCTTACCGGCGGCACGATCCTCGAAGATGCCACAAACGGGTCGAGCAACAATTACAGTATCCACTCAGATTGGGTCACGGGGTCGTGGGTGCAGTCGGGTACAAATACCAACAGCACGCTCGACCGCGGCAACTGGTCTTCGTCGGGCTCCAGCCCGTACTCGCGAAGCACGAGTGATGACAATGGCACCCTGTCGGTTGCTGGAAATAAAGGCGTCACGCACAGCGTCGGATGGATCGACCAGAGCAGCGGCACGCAATCGCTAGCTGCCGACGGAGCGTGGTCGAACGGTACCGGCGCCGGTAATTCCACCCGGCAGACCAACGACGAGTGGTCTTACCAAGGCTCCGGAACGTATACCGACGTCACCGCCGGCCTCACTAGCGGCACAATCAACGAGGGAGCGAGCAACAAGTCAACCGAAAGCTTCTCCGTTCACTCCACCTGGAACGACAACGGTGTCACGCAGGAGGGCAAGACGACCGACACGACGCTGGACAAGGGCAGCTGGCACTCGAGCGGCACGGGGGCGTACGCGAACCAGTCGGACCCGTCGTCGGCGTCGACGTACGCGATGTCGACGTCGGGCAGCAAGCACGTCCACCACAAGACGGACTGGAACACGACCGGCGACGCGACGTCGACGCTGGACGCGACCGGCGCGTGGGTCACGACGACCGGGTCCGACAACAGCGCGACGGCGTCGCTGAGCATGAACGGGGAGTGGTCCAACGGCACCGGCGGCACGACGGCGACGAAGGAGGTCAAGGACGACTGGGACTACAGCGGCAGCGGCAACTACACCAGCACGGCGGCGGGCAGCGCCAACCCGGTGACCGGCACGATCAACGAGGGGGCCAGCAACGGCGCGACCGAGCACTACAGCGTGCACTCGAGCTGGAGCGAGGACGGGACGGTCACGCAGAAGGGCAAGACGTCGAGCACGACGCTGGACAAGGGCAGCTGGCACTCGAGCGGCACGGGCGAGTACACGCGCAGCACGAATGGATCCAACGGTACGCTTCACGTCACCGGGTCAAGATTTGTTAAGCACGCTACCGACTGGAACACGACCGGCGATGCGACGTCGACGCTGGACGCGAAGGGGCAATGGGTGACGACGAGTCCGGCCGATGGGACCGCCGCTGCCGTGGCGTCGCTGAGTATGAACAGCGATTGGTCCGATGGCCACGGCGGCACGACCGCGACGAAGGACGTAAGCAATGATTGGGGGTACAACGGTAGCGGCACGTACACCGACATCGCCGCAGGCGTTAGCGATGGCGCGATCAATGAAGGTGCATCGAACGGGGCGACCGATCACTACAGCGTCCACTCCAGTTGGAGCGAGGACGGCGTCGTCATCCAAAAAGGCCGGGCCACTGCGACGACGCTGGACAAGGGCAGTTGGCACTCCAATGGCACGGGCGAATACACGCGCAGCACGAGCGACGCCAACGGTACGCTCTCGGTGACCGGCACGAAGGACATGGCGCATGAGGCAGATTGGAAGACGGATGGCGGCGTCACCTCGACGCTCGACGCCACCGGCAGTTGGGTAACCACAACGCTTACGGGCGGAAGCACGACGTCGTCGCTCCAGATGGACAGCGACTGGTCCATTAGCGAAGGGGATGGCACCTCCACCAAGCGCGTCAGCGACGATTGGCAATACGAGGGCGGCGGTACCTATTCCGATGCTAGCGCCGGCATCACGAACGGCCAGATTAACGAAGACGGGCGCAACGGCTCAACACATACTTACAGCGTTCAAGCCACTTGGGCGGAAGGAAGTTGGGAGAAGAGCGGCGACAAGTCTGACACGAGCGTCGACGCCGGAAACTGGAGCTCGTCGCACAGTGAGGATCGAACCTGGTCCGAGCGAGGTGCAGAACTCGTCGGCACAAGAGCAGTGACCCACGGCACGGGCTGGGCGGTCGAGAGCACGATCAGCAAAACCTATGACTCTGGCTCAGACGCCTGGGAGAACGCATCCAACACCACTGCGACGACCACAGAAAACCTTGATAGAACCGAATCCAGCGGGTCTGGCTCGTACACGCGCGGTATGGGAGACCTGTTAACCGTCACCGGCACCGTCAACGCGAGTTCGGCACAGTCCAAATCAACCGCGTTCACGGCAACGAGCACCTTAGGTGATGACGGTACCTACACGTATAGCGGTACCGGTACCGGCGACGCGTCGACCTCGCAGAGCTTTGGTTATAGCGGCGGCGGTACATACTCTGATAGCCCGAGCACGCACACAAGCGCCACGTACGCCGGCGACGGATACACCGGCAATTCCAGCACCATGTCGAGCGGCAGCATTAACCAATCGCTGCAGGAAGGTGGGCATGAGAGCTCGACGAGCAGCGTGTTGACCGTATGGGTCTTGGACCCGAACGGTGCATGGCGCGCATCGGAGACCGTCGGCTCTGACGAGGGCGATACAAGCGCGAGCTTCAGCTATTCGAACGTCAGCGATTCAACAATGAGAACTCAAGACAACCTCTACTTCTCGCAGAGTACGTTGGAGAGTCTCACGGAATTCACGACGTTCGAGTCCAGTTCGAATAGCGAGCAGTCATCGTACCACTACAGCCGCGAGTTAACCGCGACCACGGACGAGTACGGGCAGACGACCACGAGCGGCTCTGGCTACGGGTCCGGCTCTGCCAATGGGCAGCGAAATTATGAGTTGGACCACGGTGGAACCGTCTATCAGAAAAGCACCGATCTGACCACCGGAGAGAGTTCAACTATCGCCCCTCCTCCCGGGGCCATGGACAACGATCAACAACGGAACGAAAGCTTCGACTACTCCGGCGGGTGGAGCGAGACCTACTCCGACGGCGGCGACCGCAGCGGCTCGACGTTTGGTACAAACACCGCCGAGGGCACGTGGTCGTGGCAACAGTACATGTACGCCGACGGCGACTCGTACAGTGACACTACCGGCACTCCTGGCTACGGTTCTTTTGACAGCCCAAATACTCCCCAATCCCGTGGCATTTGGCACGGCGGAAGCCCGTACGGGACCGCCGGTTCGGCCGGGTACGGTTACGGCGGGTCGCTGCCGGCCGCCGGCGCCATCGGTAGCCCACCGGATGTCACGCAGCCACCACCGGTGAATCCCAACGCTCCCGTGAAGTCGTCAGCGCCAGTTCAGCCCGACGAGCCAGTCCCAGTCTGCTTCGCGGCGGGGACGCTGGTGCTGATGGCCGACGGGACGCACAAGCCGATCGAGCAGATCGAGGTGGGCGAGATGGTCCTGGCGGCGTCGGACCAGGACCCGGAGGGGCCGGTGACGCCATGCCGGGTCGCCGAGACGTACCGTCGCGGGCCGAGCCCGCTGTGGTTCGTAACGGTGGCAGGCGAGGTGATCCGCTGCACCGGCGAACATCCGTTCTACGTAAAGGGCAAGGGTTGGACTCACGCTAAGGATCTCACAGAGGGCGACGAGATGCGCACGCCGGAGCGCGGGAGCGTGACGGTCGAGTCAGTGGTTTTGTCCGATGTGATTGAAGTCGTCTTCAATCTGAACATCGATGGGCATCATACCTACTTCATCGTGCGGTCGAGTAGTGCCAGCGCCGTGCTAGTGCACAACGCCGACTACCCGCTGACGCCGGGCGAGTCGATGTTCCCGGTCCTCAGTGGGTCACTGGGCCACATCAACCCGGGTGATCGGTTGCCACCGCTCTACGACCCGGCGACGGGTCCCGGCCCGCAGGGCGATCGCCCGCCGGAGCCGCCGTTTTCTACGAGCGTGCTGCCGGCGTGGATCGGTTCAACCGTGGACTTCGTCGTTGACCTCCTGCCGCTTGCCAGCAGCGTCAAAAGTGCGGTTCAGGCCGGCACCGGTGTCAACCCTGTGACGGGCGAAGAACTGACGGTGAGTGAGCGGCAGATCGAAGGCGCTATGGTGCTGGGGGGTCTGATACCGGGCGGTAAGCTAATCGGCAAGGGGCTTAAGAAGTTTGGCGGAGCAGTCTGGGATGCCGCCAAACCGTACGTGACAAAACTGCTAAACGGAGCAAGAGGTAATGCTCCTCATAATGCGGCCAACTTCGCAAAGTTCAAGGACCAGCTCCGCGCAGCGATGACCAAACCTCATGTGACGGATCCGGAGCTCAGCCGTTATATGGATGAACTCTATCGGGATAATGCTCAAATCGGTAGTGGAAGCACGGCAGCCGCAGTACGCCTCGAACTGGCAACTGGAGGGACAGTGGGAGGACGAACCCATTCGCAAAAAGCTCGAGATATGTCTCTTGCGTTGGAGAAATGGTTAAAGAACAATCCCGGTGCAAGCCCTGGTGATCGGGCGGCGGCAGAGAACGTTCTTCAGGATATGCTTAATGCACTAAATGGGAATTAGATATGCCGGATGAGCTTGACGTAAAAGCTGCGATTGAACACTTGGCTGGAGTCGCTCGGCCTATACGCCTAGGTTACGCGACTTTACTCGATAAATGGTTTCCGGATGCCCCGCCAAATACTCTTGTATTCTCGACGATTGGGCGATCGTTCTCATCGGCAAGCACGGAGTTGCACAACGGTGAAGTTGCGGCGATGTGGTGTACCGTAGAGCATTTATTGTCAAAGGGGAATGAAGAGGTGAAGAACGCAGTGGCTACTGGATTGATCGAAGCAGTGCTTGACGAAATCTCGGCTGGGCGATTGGATGCAAGTGTTATCGTCAATCATCTTGGACCGAGAACAAAGGCATATTGCCGAGCGTGGGATCAATTCACGGGCTTTAAGACAGAAGGGCTTGGTGAGGGGCCGAGGTAAGGGGAGAGGAAAGAGGGGTTAGTCGGGAGGGGGTTGAAAAAGGCGGAAAAAGGGTTGTTGGTATTGTTCTCCGATGCCCCGTCGTCCCCGCGTCGCTACCGGCGGCCTCGCCTACCACGTGTTGAATCGTGCGATTGGGCGGGTGACGCTGATCGAGTCAGAAGCTGACTACGCCGCGTTCGAGGGGTGCGGGGATAAAAGGGGTCGGGAGTCTTTTATTGACTGAGTGCGTGGTTTCAGATAGCTTGACGTGATGCCCCGTCGCCCCCGCATCGCCACCGGCGGCCTTGCCTATCACGTGCTCAACCGCGCGGTCGGGCGGATGACGCTGTTCGAGTCGGACGGCGACTACGCCGCGTTCGAGCGGTGCCTGGCGGACGTGCACGAGCGGCTGCCGTCGTGCCGGCTGCTGTCCTACTGTCTGATGCCCAACCATTGGCACCTGGTTCTCTGGCCGCGGCGGGACGGCGAGCTGAGCGAGTTCCTGCGGCTGCTGACCGTCACGCACACCCAGCGCTGGCACGCGGCCCACCGCACGGCCGGCACCGGGCCGCTCTATCAAGGGCGGTTCAAGAGCTTCCCGATCGAGCAGGACCTGCATTTGCTGATGGTCTGCCAGTACGTCGAGCGCAACCCGCTGCGGGCGAAGCTGGTGAGCCGGGCGGCGGCGTGGCGATGGGGTAGCCTGCACCACCGCGAGCGGGGGACGGACCTGCCCCCGTGGCAGCTGCCGACCGACCAGTGGCCGGTGACGACACCGGCGGACTGGGCGGGTGAGGTGGATGATCTGTTCAAGGCCGAGCAGCGGGCGGCGATCGCGCGCAGCCTCGCCCGCGGCACGCCGTTCGGCAGCGAACAATGGATGACGCAGACCGCGGCCCGGCTGGGGCTGGAGGGCACGCTACGACCCCGCGGGCGGCCGCGGAAGGTGGTGGCTGCCGACAACAGCAGCTGAGCGATCGATTCAGAGCGAGTGGCAGCTTCGACCTGCCCAGCGCTTTGTTGTCGGCTCCGTCGGCGGTGCGATCGTCGGTGCGACGCGCCGTCGCCACGCGCAGAGGTTTGCAATGGATGCTTCCCTTTTTGGGCAATTCGAGAGGACGGCACGCTGCAAGTGCTGCGGCAACGCGTCCACCTTGTACGACGTGGTCGACTTCAATAAGAACTGCGAGCAGCCCCGACGGCGAGTGCTGGAGACTTCAGGCGTTCCCGTTTACTACCATCGTTGTTCCTCATGCGACTTCATCTTCACAACGGCGTTTGATCACTTTACGCCTGCCATGTTCGCCAGCGAGATCTACAACACAGAATATCGGCTAGTCGATCCGGATTACGAAGAAAGCCGGCCACGCGGGAATGCAGAGTTGATCGGGAAAATGTTCGCGGCATCACGCACGCTTAACATGTTGGATTACGGTGGCGGCAACGGGCTACTTGCCGAAGTGCTGAAAGAGAAGGGGTTCTCCTCTGTCGCCACGTACGACCCGTTCGTTGCGAAGCACTCCGCTCGCCCGTCCGGCGAGTTCGACCTGCTTGTTAGTTTTGAAGTGTTGGAGCACTCCCCGCAGCCGGAGGCGACGTTTGCCGACATGAGTATACTACTGGCGGACCCGGGCCTTATGCTTGTTTCGACTGTAATGCAACCCTCGGATCTGGATGCCACATTTGGGATCCGGTGGTGGTACATCGCACCGCGGAACGGGCATGTTTCGATTTTTTCACCGCGTGCCTTAGATGCGCTGGTACGTCCGTTCGGCTTTACGCGGACATCGCTAAGTCCCGCGTTGCATCTGCTGTACAAGACGCTTCCCGATTTCGCTACCCATTTGCTAAGATAGATCCGGTTGCGTCGGCAAATGACTTGCGGGGGATGCAAACCGACGTCCGTCGTCCTTCATCTCGCGAGGTACAAATTCGATTCGAAGGTTGTCAACGTCAACTTATTTTACCAGCGAACTCATTGAGTCCGTGCTGTTACCCTTGGGCAATCCATTGCATACATCATCCCCTCTGGACGTTGCGGAGCCGCCGCTTCTCGATGCCGCTTCGCTTCACGAACGCGGCTTGGCGTTCGCTCGCGAACGGCGCTTCGCTGAAGCTGTCAGTTCTTTCAAGCATGCGGCCGAAGCTGACCCCGATCGGGCTGAGTACGTAAGGCACCTCGCTCAGGCTTGTGTCGACCACGGTGCGCTGGCAGAGGCCGAGGCAGCCTGGGGTCAGTTCCTTAGATTATCGCCCGACGATGCCGAAGCACACCGACACCTGGGCAACCTGCGCCGGCGGATGGATAAGCTCGATCAGGCTATAGAGTCGCTCAAGCGTGCAGCGGAGCTGGCAGCAGATCCGACATCGGCAGAACTAGATCTCGGCATCGCACAGGCAGGCGCTAAGCGGTATCCCGAGGCGAAGCTCACATTCGAGAAGGTCCTGACGCGGCACCCCGATTCCTATGATGCGCAGCTCAATCTCGGCATGCTGTTCCAGGAGATGAAGGACGACGGCCAGGCGCTCGCCTTCCTGAGGAAAGCGGTCGAGCAGCGCCCGCGCGATCCGAGCGGCCTGAACAACTTGGGGGTCGCCTTATCTAACCAGGGAAAGTTTAGTGAGGCAGTGGGCATCTTCGAGCGATTACTGACGGATGCCCCCGATTACACGCTGGCTTGGAACAATCTTGGCAACGCGTTGCGATCGTTGGGACGTAACGAAGAGGCGGTTGCCGCGCTGGAAAGGGCCATCGAGCTCCGGCCCGATTATACCGAGGCATACAACAACCTCGGCATTATCTACGCTCAATTGGAGAAGTTCGATGAAGCCATTCGACTTTATGACAAAGCATTGTTGCTGCGGCCCGACTATCCAGAGGCCCATGCTAACCGAGGGCTAGTCTACCTGCTGATGGGAAACTTTCAGCAGGGATGGGCCGATTACGAATGGCGGTGGCACGGCGGCCACGGCTTGAAACGACGAAGCTACGGCGGGCGTCTTTGGGACGGGAGTCCGCTGGTTGGGCGTCGTATCCTGCTTCATTACGAGCAGGGCTTAGGCGACACGTTCCAGTTCATTCGGTATGCAAAGGAACTGAAGAATCGAGGCGCGACCGTTGTATTCGAATGCCAGGCCAGCACCCGCCAGATCCTCAGCCGCACACCTGGCATTGACGAGTTCGTCATCCGTGGTGAAAAGCCGCCACAATGTGAGTTTTACGCGCCACTGCTGACCCTTCCCGGAACTTGTCAGACAAACTTGGACACCCTCCCGCGGCGGGTTCCGTACGTCTTCGGCGATCCGGCCCAAACTTGGGACTGGAAGCAGCGATTGGCTCAGGTGGCGGGCTTCCGCATTGGCATCGTGTGGCAGGGCAATCCGGAGCACAAGGGCGACCGCAACCGATCCATCCCGCTGAGGTGTTTTGCGCCGCTGGCTAACCTGCCGGGCGTGCAGCTCGTGTCTTTACAGAAGAACCTTGGGGTGGAACAAATTGAGCAACTTGGCGGGCTGTTCACCCCCGTCGATTTCAAGGGGATTGCGGAGGGTGGCGACGGGTGGTTGCGGACGGCCGCGATCGTCGCGAACCTCGATCTCGTGATCACCGCTGACACGTCGGTCGCACATTTGTGCGGTGCGATGGGCGTGCCGATCTGGGTGGCACTACCGACGTCGCCCGATTGGCGCTGGCTCCTCGAGCGAGAAGACACGCCGTGGTACCCGACGATGCGGTTGTTTCGACAAGCGCAGCCCGGGGATTGGGACGAGTTGTTTGCACGCATCGCGGAGGCGGTCCGCCAGCGTCTCGTCATGTCAGACCGCAACCTTCGCGATCGTGCGCCTCACGTGGATCGACTGGAGGCCGAGCGGCTCCTAGTTTTAGCGGGGGAGCATATCCAGCGTGACGAACATGAACTCGCGCGGCCATTGCTGGAGCACGCAGTCCAGCTTGACCCGTCCAACGGCGCTGTCCATCAGGATCTAGGGGTTACGTACGCGAAGCAGGGCCGCCTACGTGAAGGTATTAATTGTTTTCGAAGGGCACTTGAACTGACGCCGGACTCCGCGGGGTTATATGGAAATCTCGGCTTAGCCTGCCTCCATGCCGGACAGGTCGAAGAATCAGTGTCGCACTTACGCAAGGCAATACTGTTAGGGGCGAGTTCGGCGGACACTCACAAGAACTTGGCGCGTGCACTTATGCGGGTGCCCGATCCTGCCGCGGCTGAAGAATCTTATTGGGCAGCACTACGATTGAAACCGGACGACGCTGAAGCGCACTATCATTTGTCGCAGTCGCTGTTAATGCAGGGTAAGTTTGAACAGGGATGGCTCGAGTATGAGTGGCGTGATCGTTGGCTCAAACAGGCGAAGCGCCGCTTCGACAGGCCCCGGTGGTCGGGGCAGACAATCGCAGGAAATCGATTGCTCCTTGTCGCCGAGGAGAGCCTCAGCGAGACGCTCCAACTCGTGCGGTACGCCGACCTGCTGGAACGGTGGGGGGTGCACGTCATTTTGGAGTGTCAGGCCGAACTCGTTGCGACGTTAAGCGGGTGTCTCGGCCTCCGACAGGTCGTAATGCGAGGAGCCGCATTGCCGCCGTACGACTTCCATGCTCCGCTGCCCAGCCTACCCGCAATAATCAAAACGACGTTGCAGACGATTCCCGCGACACGTCCGTACATCGGAGTGCCTGCAGATGTGCTGAGAGACTGGCAAGTTGCAGTACACGCTATTGCCGGTCCTAAGCGGGTGGCAGTGTCGTTGCAAGCAGAGTCGGCGTTAGGAGTAATCTCGGCGCGGCAGCGGATGCTAGTCTATCTTGCAGAATGGGCGGGTAGTCGCCACGACCTCTCCCTAGTGGACATCCCTGTGGGCGATCTACATGGACACCAAGCCGAGGAGGGGCAGCAGAGGCCGCCTGCCTTGTTGACGCTCGACGCTCTCCGGTCGACGGTGCAATCTTCGTCGGATTGGTGGCAGGATGTCGCGGCTGCGCTCCGAAACGTAGATTTGCTTGTCACCGCCGACAACGCAGTCGCTCATTTGGCAGGAGCCATGGGAGTACAGACATGGGTTGTCCTTCCCACGGCGCCTGAGGCCCGGTGGATGACGCACCGTGCGGATACGCCGTGGTATCCAACGATTCGGCTATTCCGACAAAGATTCCGGCAGGGATGGAATGAGGTGGCTGAACAGATCGTGGGTGCGTTGAAAGATCTCCCTGCTACTGCAAAATTGCCGCCGGAGTGCTGATTCGGAAAATTCAGTATAATGGGGGTATCTCAGTACACCTCTGTCCAAACATGTGAAGCCTAGCCTTCAACAAGCAGAGAAAGTTCGAAGAGGGTCAGGCACGGGGAGCTTCATAACCTCTTGTCCTGCAAGGTGTTATACAGTTTACCGCGAACCCTGTTAATTCCAGTTAACAGGGTTCGCTCGTTTTCGGGCTGGTTTTGCGGTGTTTTCTCTCCGGCCGGGATCGAGAGAGGGTCATGAGAGCGCGCCGGTTTCAGCACCCCAGCGCCGTCCCGGCCACCTTAACCCTACAACTCTCGGACTCTCCTCTCTATTTCCGACTGCCAGTTAACAACCGCGTCGGGGTCGGACCCGGTGCGTGACCCAGTTCGGAATGGTGGTGGGCGGCTACCTTCTCGGCTCATACCGCAGCGCCACCGCGCCCGAACCGAACTCCCGTCGGCTCACGAGCTTTAAGTCGACGTACCTCGACAGCCCCGCGAACAACGTCGGCCCGTGGCCCGCCAGCCTCGGGTGCACGACGAACTCGTACTCATCGATCAACCCCAGTTCCGCCAACGCCAGCGGAAGCGTCACGCCGCCCACGAACAGTCCCTTGCCTGCCCCGGCTTCCCACTTGAGCCGCTGGACCGACGTATCCAGATCTCCGCGCACCAGCTCCGCGTTCCAATCGACCCGCTCCAGCGTGTTCGACACGACGTATTTCTTCGCGGCGTCGATCGTGCGGGCGAAGGGTTCCATCCACTCGGCCATCCATTCGGGGCGCAGCCCATCGGCCGGCCGCCGCCACGCCGCCTGCATCATCTTGTACGTGACGCGGCCAAAGAGTAGGGCATCGGCCCCCGCGAGTTTCTCGGCCCAGAAACGATGCAGTTCTTCGTCCGTGGAACCCGCACGGTGGTCGACGCAGCCGTCCAGCGTGACGTTGATCGCATAATGGAGGGGTCGCATTACGTCTTCCTGAAGCGGGATACGGACAAACGTCCACCGGTCGGCCCGGCACCGGCCTCATTTCACTCTACCACGCGATCGATCGGCCGGGATCGGGAGAAGCTTTAACTCATCACTCCGCCGCTGCGGTCCGCTGCGGTGGCGGGTGATTTGCCCTGCCGCTCCGCCCAGTCGAGGAACGTTCGCAGCATGAACGCTAGCTTCGTCGGATCGCCGGCGCCTTCGAACTTGCTGTCCTTCACCGACAGCAAGTGCCAGTCGTAACGCCTCCGCCGCCCGGTAGCATGGTCTTCGACCCTGTCCAACCCCTCGTATCCCGTTTGTTCGGCGGATTCGCGACTGGACCGCTCGATTCACCGCCGATACTCTCATTGCAAACCATCGTCCCCGAGCCGGCGAGCCTCGGCCTCCTCGCCATCGGCGTGCTCGGCCTGGGCCGCCGTCGTAGGTAAGACCCCGCCCGCGTCTCCGCACGTCGCGGGGCCGGCAATCAATCGGCGCGGCCAGACATGCCAAATCCTGTCTTAGACAGAGAATCCCACAATATGAGCAAGAGCAATTCGACATTCATCGTACCTGTCACGGCTGCCCTCTGCGGGCTCGCCATCGCCGGATCCGCTTCGGCCGAGACGATCTCCAGCGGCACGTACCAGGGAACCAACGGCGCCAACACGGGCACCTTCGGAACCGCCGGCAGTGCCGGATACGAGATCAACGATCCTGGCGTCCCCGATGCCAACGTCATCACCGGTGGAACGTTCATCGGCGGCGATGGCGGCACCGGGTCCTCCTTCGGTGCCTCTGGCGGTCCGGGCCTCCGAGTCATCGGCTTCGGCAGCCAGGCGACCATCTCCGGCGGCAGCTTCATCGGTGGAGGCGGCGGCGGCACCTCGCTCACGTTCAATGCACGCGGCAGCGGTGGCGATGCGCTGCTGATCCTTAACTCTACATTGGTAACCATCGATGGCGGCACCTTCACCGCCGGCACCGGCCGCTTCTCGGGTTACGACTTCTACATCACCAACCAGAGCCCGGTCACGCTCATCGGCGACTTTCCCGACGCGCCGACCGTGATCACCTCCATCGGTAACCCAGGCAACGCGGCGAGCATCGGCCAGATCACCGGACGCCTGGCCAACAACACCGAAGTCGCGACTTATCGCTATTACCTTGAAGGCACGATCAACGTCCAGCCCGTCCCCGAACCCGCCAGCCTCGGCCTGCTCAGCCTCGCCGGCCTGACGCTGCTCCGCCGCCGCCGCTCTATCTGATCGCCTACTCCCGCCAGTTCGGCGGATGAATTGCAAACGTCATAGGAACGTAAATGAATCGATTGAATCTCTCCCTGTTCGGTGCGGCGGCTACCGTCGTCGCGTTGGCCGCCCCTTCGGCGAACGCCTCGTTCGTGAGCAACAGTCCCGACCCGTTTCTCGGCGCCGACTTCGTGTCGGCCGGCGGGCCGGTGGCGACTCCGTTCGGGTTCGCGACGTACTCGATCACCAACATCGCCCAGACGAGCACGAGCGTCATCGAGGGCGGCATCCGCTTGAACTACACCGCGTCGCCGGTGCTGACGTTCTACGCCACCCCGACGTCGACCGTCCCCGTCGGTTCGGCGACGCTCGACGGCGAATTCTCGGTCCGCGTGTTCGGCCGGACTAACGCCTTCCAGACGGGCAACTTCCTGTTCGGGTTCAACTCATCGACCGCCAGCGGCACGGTCAACACCCCGTCCGGCCCGATGCCCGTCTCGGTACAGCTGCAACCGATCTTGGGCAACTACCCCAACACCGGTGGCCAAACGTCGATCACGCCAGGGCCCGGCCTCGGCCAGTTCACCATCGAGACCAGCACCACGCAGTACAGTGAATTCAGCGTCGACGGCGGCGCCACCTTCGAGCCCCTCGCGGACCCGATCCAAACCACCGGCGTCCCGGTGCCCGAGCCAACCTCGCTGGCAATGCTCGCCTTGGCTGGCGTCGCCGGCCTGCGTCGTCGCCGGCGCTAACAACCGCGTCGGGATTGCACCCCGTGGCTGACCCACTTCGGAGTGAGGGTGGGGCGGGCTAACGCGTCCCGTGCGCCGCGGCTCGTTGGCGGGCGTGCCGCGACAGCGTCCACGTCGCCGCCCGCTGCAGGCCCACGAGTAAGGGCTGTGATGGCCACGGCGACGCCGAACAGGCCGACGCTGCTCTCGTCGCCGGCCCGGAACGCGAAGGCGAGGGCGGTCGAGACGGCCAGCGGGTGCGCCGCGTCCAACGCAATCATCAACACAATCGTCACGACCAACGCCGACGCGGATAATCCGGATGTGCTGCTCTATCTCAACCCTCGACTTCCGACTTCGATCCCGACAACTCGATTGTTTCAGCGGCCGGATTCCCGGGCGTTTTGTCGCCCTCGGTAGCTGCCGAAACCGAGTTTTGTCCGGAACATATAGGGTCGAGCGGCTGTCTTCATCGTCAAGCTCCGAGAACAAGATTTTCGTTCCATGCGGTTTTGGCTTTGAGCATCACGTTCAGGATGATCAGGATCTTTCGCATGCACGCGACCATGACCACCTTGAACGCCTTGCCGGCGGCGGTC
>DASYHQ010000054.1 GCA_035998445.1 Tepidisphaeraceae bacterium
CTGGAAGAACTCGCTCGGCGGGCACTCACGCTTGCGCCAGTCCTCCGTGCTGTAGTAGAACCCGTGGCAGCTTAGCCAGTTCACCCCACGCACGTACTGCCGGTCCACGATCTGACGCATGTACGGCGGCGCCAGCTTCCAGCCGATGCACGCGAACGTCTCGCTCAGCACGCGGGGCCGATTGTGGGCGTGCGCGATCGAGGCAACAAGCTTCTCGCTTATCTTGTCGTCGACCTCGTCGATCTTATCGACCGCAGGCACCTGCAAAGGCCGCAGCGATGCGAACGGGTCGGCGGTGTGGCGAACGAGCGTCGTCATCCATTCTTCAAGCAGCAGATGACCGGTCAGCGCGACACCGTGCTCCGCACACCATGATGCCAAACGACCGTAGAACCGGGACTCGAGCAGTTCGGCCACCGTTTGCCAATAGTCGACGCGGACCTGTCGACCCCGCTCTCCGAGGTCCTCCCAAAGCGCGGCCACCCAGGGTAACACATCGTAGCCGCGGCGACGCGCAAACTCGGCGACGAAGTCGCGCGTCCAAGGCACCGAGGCCGGCGCACGATCGAGGAAATTGTTGTAGAACCCAGGTTCGTCTACGAAGAAGCCCAGTACCGTCTTGCCGAAATGTCGCTCGAATCGCCGGCGGTACTGTTCGTGCGTGTAGGTGATGAACGCGTCGACGGCGTGGGGGTTCATCAGATCGACGTACGGTTGGCTGCTGTACGCCGCGTTGAAGTCGGTCGCCCGCTGCCGAAGGATGACGACGCACCAGTCACCGGCCGGTGGCGACCAATTGAGCTGATCGCCATCGATCAGCACCGCCACTGGCGGTTCCGGCGCGTACGAGAGCGTGTTGCCCTGTCCGTCATACCACGGCACATCGATGGGGCGATAATCTGCCCGCAGCGGATCGGGCGGGACCGGCTGAACCGACGCGATGCGCATCGCACACGCGAAGCGAACCTCATCGGGCCGGTCCAGCTTCGCGCGCACAGGCGCCCCATTGCGCGTGTAATGCCGCTCGGCCGCCAAATGTTGTCCTGCCCGCTCTGGGTCGTCGGCGATCACGCGACCACCCGCGTAGCCGCTGGGCCAGTTGTCCTCGTCGTAGATCCAGACCTTCATGCCAAGCCGTTCGGCTTCCTCGATCGCGACTGCGCATCGGTCGAACCACGCGTCGGACAAGTAAGGGACGGCGAGGCCAACCCGAGCATGGATGACGAAGCCGCCCAATCCCATGTCGGACATCACCTGGACCTGGCGGCGCATCTCGCCCGGCTCCATCTCCCCGTTCCAAAACCAGAACGGACAGGCGCGGTGCTCGGCGGACGGCGCAGCGAACGCCTCATGTAAATCGTGGAGGTTCATCATCGGCTCTGGCAGGCCAGCGAAACGGGCCCAAGCAGGCCGCTGGTGCGCTCCACTTGTTCCCAGGCATTGGTATTGGTGTTCGCGACCTCGACGTGGAGTTGGTTGGCGCCGCTGCGAACGTGCGGGGTCAGGTCGACGCGGTATGGCGCAAACGCCAACGGCGGCAGCGCGTGCCCGTTGATGCTCACGATCGCCGTCTCAAGCACCTGCCCGAGGTCAAGGACGATCCGTTCGCATGCGGCGGCGCCGACCGACAATTCGAATTCGGTCGCGTAGGTGGCGACGCCAGAGAAGTACCCATAGCCCAGTTCATGCCAACTGGCCAGCGGGCCGTCGTACGTCTGGCCATCAATCTGAAGCTGCCACGCATCGAGCTCTCTGGCCCAGACCGGTTTAGACGGCTTGGGCGTCTGTGACTTGCCGCCGGAAACGACAAATAAATATGAATCCCAGGGCTCGACAGTAAGCGTTAGGCGCGTCCGACCGTCATCCGCTTCTACCGAGGCAACGGGGCGGCGTTTTCCGGAATCGGGGTACCACCGCTCGACCGAGTTGCCGCCGGCCAGTTCGATCACCGCATCGAAGCGCTCGCCCGATTCGTTGACGACGAAGTAGACGTTCTGGCCGTCGTCCAGCACCCTGCGGTGGTAACGCAACGAACGGTGAAGCGGAGCGATGCGCGTTTCCACGTACCCGACGAAACGCGAGTGTTGCGTGGTAATGAATTGCCGCGCTTCAGCAGTCGGCAAAACGCGGAAGTCGGCAGCGACCGATCGTTGCAGGAGCACCACGACGCCCTCGTCACCATGGGGCACAAAGCCCAATCGTCCTGATCCCTTTGCCATGGTTCCGGGTTGGCGCAGCTTGCTTAGTTCCTCCACTACGTTCGTCCAACCGACCGGCGCGTGCCCATCGACGACGTTGTTCGGCAGTTGGTTGACGAAGATCACCAGGCCGCCCACCTCGGCGAACGCCAGCAGGCGCGATAGCGCAGCGGCGCCGATCGCGTTGATTGCCGGCACGACGATGGCGCTGAAGTGCTCGTGGTTCACGCGCAACTTGCCCTGTTCAACGGCGGCATCGGCCAGCAACGTGTGGTCGATGTAATCGAAGTCGTAATGGCTCGACAGCAGGATCTCGTTCAGGCGGTTGAGCGACAGGTCCGCCTTCTGCAAGGGGTGGTCGATCTGGCTCATCTGCCAGGCCTCCCACTCCATCCCGTTGAACGCCTTGGGCGCGCCGGCGCTGATGGCGGTCCAGGCGTGCTCGGTCGGATAGTACAACGCCACCGGCGCCACGTGCCGCCCGGCCGACATCGCCGCCGACAACCGCCCGACGTAGTCCCACAGCGGGCGGCTGTGCGGCCACCACGGGTTCTGGAAGAACTCGCTCGGCGGGCACTCACGCTTGCGCCAG
>DASYHQ010000055.1 GCA_035998445.1 Tepidisphaeraceae bacterium
CGACGCGATCGAGCCGGCCCCGTCGTTCGGCGGCAGCGTCGACCGCCAGTTCATCCTGGGCATGGGCAAGGTCGGCCAGACCGTCAAGATCCTGCTCGACATCGACAAGGTCCTCGGCGACGACGAGGTCGAGGCGCTGGCGCAACTCGCCACACCGGCGACCACCGCCGCGGCCGCGTAACGAACAACTAGAACCACTTAACTTCATCAATTTCGAGATCAACAAACGAAAAGGGAAACTCCTCATGGCACTTACCATTGGAAAACGCGTCATTGGCGGCTTCGGCCTTCTGCTGGCTCTCACGGGCGGCATCGGCGTCTTCTCGGTCATTCAACTTCGCGGAATCGATAAGAATGCACACTCGCTCGCCGAGGATGCGCTTCCGAGCGTCGTCGTCGCTTCGGCGATCGAGTCGACCTCGAAGGACGGATACGGCTACATGTTGAACCACATCATCTCCGACACGCCCGACGAGATGACGGAGTTCGAGAACCGCATAAAGGAATCTGGCGGTCAGGCGGTGGAGCAAACCCAGAAGTACAAGACGATGATTACCAGTGACGTCGACCGAAAGATCGTCGACGACATGGAAGCGGCGCAAAGCGCCTATCGCGAAAGCCGCGACCGCGTCATCGCGCTTAGCCGTGCGTTAAAGACCAAAGAGGCGTTCGATCTAGTCAAGAAGGAGACGCGCGGGCACTTCAACCGCTACCAGGAACAGGCTCAGAAGCTCGCGAAGTTCAACGTGGAGCTAGGTGACAAAGGTGGAGCGGAGATCATCGCCGCCAGCGCCAGCGCGATCAACGGTGTCATGATCGGTCTCGGCGTCGCCCTATTAGTTGGCGTGGTGGCCGCGGCACTCATCGTCCGCGGCGTCAACAAGGCCCTGACGCGCATCGCCAACACGCTGGGCGAGGGTTCAACGCAGGTCGCGTCGGCCTCCACGCAGGTGTCGGCCGGCAGCCAGTCGCTCGCCCAAGGCGCCAGCGAACAGGCCGCCGCCCTTGAGGAAAGCACCAGCGCCCTCGAGGAGATGTCCTCGATGACGAAGAAGAACTCTGAGACCGCGATTCAGGCCCGCGCCCTGGCCAACGACACGCAGGCTGCCGCCAGCAAGGGCAACGAGGCGATGGCCAAGATGTCGACCGCGATCAACGACATCCAGAAGAGCGCGACCGAGACGAGCAAGATCCTCAAGACGATCGACGAGATCGCCTTCCAGACCAACCTGCTCGCCCTGAATGCCGCAGTGGAAGCCGCCCGTGCCGGTGAGGCGGGCAAGGGCTTCGCCGTGGTCGCCGAGGAAGTTCGCAACCTGGCAATGCGTTCGGCCGAGGCGGCCAAGAACACCGCGACGATGATCGAGGGATCGGTCCAGAACGCCCGCAACGGTGTGGCGATCGTGACCGAGGTCGGCAGTTCGCTGGCCGAGATCACCGAGGCGTCGCAGAAGGTGAACAACTTGGTCGGTGAGATCGCCGCGGCGAGCCAGGAGCAGAGCCAGGGCATCGGTCAGATCAACACGGCCGTGTCGCAGATGGACAAGGTGACCCAGGAGTCCGCCGCCAACGCCGAGGAATCCGCCGCCGCCGCCGAGGAACTCAGCAGCCAGGCCGAGCAGCTGCAGGGTGTGGTGGGCGAATTGGTCGCGCTCGTCGGTGGTTCGGCCCAAGCGGCAAGCCGCGAGCCGGCCCGCAAGGTGAACAAAGCGAAGGCCCCCACCACCGCCCATAAGGCACCGGTGCGGATCAAGCCCAAGTCATCGTCCGCCGAAGCCGCCATCCCGTTCGGTGACGACGGCGACTTCAACGAGTTCAGCAAGGCCGCCTAACGCAGTCCGCTGGCCAACCGCAGCAGTTCGATCGGCGAGTGCTCGAAGGACAGGAGGTCCTTCAGCACTCGCCGATCTTGTTTCATGCGCGGCGCATTGGCACGGTGCGCCGTGGCCATTACGCCCAGTTGATGTTCACGATTTACGCGCGGCGGAAGCGGAACGGAACTGCCTGATGGACCTCGGATCAGAGCTGTCCGAGATCAAGCGGAACCGATCCGCTCGGGTCATCCGAGGTCCGGTTGAGCATGTCCGTAGATCATTTTTGGCGACCGACCCACGACGAACAGGTACGATGTTGCGCACAATTCTGAAGCCTTCCAAGAAACGAATAGCCCGCCATGGCTGCAATGCCGCAGGCGAATGATGCCCTGCACGACGGCCAAATATGCGTGCGTTAGCGAAGCAGTTCAGCGATGCTTCGATAGGAAGACAGGACAGCGCGGGCGGGAAATGAGTCGAAACTACTACGAATACTGTATATTTAGAGTACTCAAACGGAGAGGGGGAGATTCGAACTCCCGTAACCTTTCGGCTAACCGGTTTTCGAAACCGGCGCATTCAACCACTCTGCCACCTCTCCAAGTGGGACCGGAAGATTACAGGATTCCGGGTTGCCCGTCAAAACAGGTTCTTTTTCTGCGATCTCTGGCAGATGGACGCCGTGAAGGATCAATGTGAATCGACGGCCGCGGCCGGGCATTCTCGGAGGTTTGCTGGAGCTCTCACGTGGTGGAGACGCAGAAATAGCTGGAGGCGCTGTGTGAAATAAAGGCAGTTGTCGGTCGACTAGAAATGGCACGACCCGGCGTCGCGTGACACCGGGTCGTTTGAGAAGCGGGTGAAGGGGGTCGAACCCTCGACATTCACGTTGGCAACGTGACGCTCTACCACTGAGCTACACCCGCGGATGGTGAGGCGAGATATTATCGAGTTTGGCGGGCGCGTCAAGAGTGGGGACGCGGGCGGTCAAAATCGGGTCGAGGCTGACCTAATCGACAGCTTCGATCCCCAAGTCTTTCACTTTCTTGTTCAAGGTATTGCGATTGATCCCGAGGAAGTCGGCGGCCTTGGTTTTCACGCCGCCGCACTTGTTCAGGGCGCGGTCGATCAGAGCGTGCTCGATCTGGTCGATCACCAGTTGGTAGATCTCGCCCTCACGCATTTCGTAGTCGACGATGGACTGGTCGGCGAGGCGCTTGGTCAGGGTTTCGATCGACTCACTCGATTGGTTCGTCCGCCGTTGGGCGGCGAACATGCGAACGCTGAGCGGCAGCAGTTCCTCAATGAAGTCTTCGTTGTTGCTCAGGACGACGGCCCGCTCGATCGCGTTTTCCAGCTCGCGCACGTTGCCGGGCCACGGGTAGCGCAGCAGCACGTTCAGCATCTCGCGGCTGATGCGGCGCAACCGGCGGTCGTTGACGGCGTTGTACTTGTCCAGGAAGTAGTCGATCAGCCGGGGGATGTCCTCGCGGCGGTTGCGCAGCGGGGGCAGGTAGATGCTAACGACGTTCAGGCGGTAGAACAGGTCCTCGCGGAAGTTGTTCTTGGCCACCTCTTCCTGCAGATCGACGTTGGTCGCTGCGATCACGCGCACGTCGACCTTTACCACCTGCGTATCACCGACGCGTTCGAACTCGCGCTCCTGCAGCACGCGGAGCAGTTTTACCTGCAGTTGCGGCTCCATCGTGCCGATTTCATCGAGGAAGATCGTGCCACTGTCGGCGGCCTCGAAGCGGCCCATCTTGTCGCGAATGGCGCCGGTGAAGCTGCCCTTCACGTGGCCGAACAACTCGCTTTCCAGCAGCGTGCCCGTCAGTGCGCCGCAGTTGACGCGGACGAACGGCTTATCCTTGCGCGGGCTGTTGTAGTGGATCGCCTTGGCGATCATTTCCTTACCGGTGCCGGTCTCGCCCAGCAGCAGCACCGTCGCGCGACTGTTGGCGACCTGCCCCACCGTCGCGAAGACGTCGTGCATCGCCGGGCTGTCGCCGATGATGTTCTCAAAGCGATACCGGTCGCGTACCTGAGCCCGAAGTTGGGCATTTTCTTCCAGCAGCTCTTCCTTTTGCCGCATGACCATGCGGTTGATCTGGATGGCCTGGGCCAGGAAGGCCGCGATAATCTCAAGGAAGCCGCGATCACTGACCAGCTGCGCTTCGTCCACCAGTGGCTTGTCGACCGACAGGGCACCAGCGGTGCGGTTTTCAATCTTAATCGGGACGCACAGAAAGCTGACGGCCCCCGCCTGGTGGTTGTACCGCCCGGTACGGTTCAGGAAATCTGGTTCACTCCGAATGTCGGCGATCACTCGAGCCCGGCCGGTGGCGACGACGTTTCCGGTGATGCCTTCGCCCAGCGCATACTTGCCGCGTTCGATTTCGTCGGTGGTCATGCCGACTGCCGCCTCAGTGCGCAGGCGACCCGTCGATTCATCCAGCAGAACCAATGCACCGCGGTGCATATGTAGCTTATCGCTAATGATTTGCATAATCCGGCCGAACGCTTCTCGCAATTGAAGCGTGGACGACAGGATCTGCCCGATCTCGGTTAGAACAGCCAATTCCTGATCGGCGTGTCCTGCGGCTGCTTGCAAATTAGGCGTTTCGCCAGAAGGCATGTCGATACTGTAAGCAGGGCCCGCTGCGTTAGCAATCACCCCGTCATTTTTGCATACCCAATCTCCCGCGAGTGCGTTCGATATGAGTGAGACTGAAGCAACCCGCAATTTTCGCCGATAACGATTGTAGCGTACGCACCGGCAAGGAATTGGTTATGGGCGCATGTCTACTCTCAAGCACGCTCCGTCAACTGCGGGACAAGTCACTTCGTTGGCAGTTGGTGGGCCTATGCATGACCGGCACGGCCGCCTGCACGGTGGCCGCTGGCGTTGCGCTGAACTGGGCGCGCTCGCCGGGCGAAGGGACGGGGATCGAACTTCTGCACACGCGGGTCTTCCTGCTGATGCTCTCGCTGGGTGGCATCTGCGCGATCGCCGTCGCGATCGTCGCGGGCAAGATGCTTCGGCCACTTCACCAGATCCGCCAATCCATGTTAAACGTGATGGCCGGCCAGTACGACGTCGCGCCCAAGATCGCCCCCTTCGGGCGCGAGATGGTTCAGCTGGACGACGCGTTCCGCCAGATGGTCGGCTCGCTGCGCGATAAGCACGCCGTGGGCGACGACGCCAAGCTGGTGCTGGCCGCCCGCACGCAAACGGTCGATCGGTTGCTGGAGTTCTCACAGACGATCCAAGGCGCCGGCCGACCGGACCAGGTCTTCCAAACGCTGTCGTACTTCCTGCAGCAGGAGCTTTCACTGGCGGGGCTCATGGTGCTGGCGGTCGAGCCGGGCGCCACGCCGTCCACGCAGGTGAAGGCTTCGTACCCTACCGACCTGAACGTCTCAGAACGCATCATCGCCGACATCGATTCGACCGTCTGCCCCTGCCTGCGGCAGAACCTACCCCGGTTGTTCGCGTGCGAGAAGTCGCCCATCCGCTGCGCGATCGACAGCGTCCTGGCGCTGCCCCCGGCGCACCCGGCGTACTGCATTCCGTTCAACATCCGCAAGAGCCAGTGCGTCGCCCATATGTTGCTGCCGATCGGGCAGACGTGGACGGAGGACCGCAGGCAGCTGGCACAGACGTACATCAACACCGCCCATTCGGCGCTCGTGTCGCTCAACCTGCTGGCGGAAGCGGAAAAGCAGAGCATGACGGACGTGCTGACCGGCCTGTACAACCGCCGGTCGATGGAGAGCCTGCTGGAGCGCGAGGTCGCGTTGGCCGAGCGGCACCAGCACACGCTGTCGATCGTGATGATCGACATGGACAAGTTCAAGGAAGTGAACGACACGCACGGCCACGCCGCCGGCGACTACATGCTGAAGTCGTTCGCCGACTGCGTCCGCATCACGCTGCGCAAGACGGATCTCGCCTTCCGTTACGGCGGTGACGAGTTCTGCATCGCCCTACCGCAGACCCCGATCGAACAGGCCCAGCAGGTCGTGCAGAAGCTACGGCAGGCATACATGTCGGTCGACTTCAGCGACGCGATCGCCAAGCTTGAACACCAGCCCACCCTCAGCATCGGCGTCGCCGAGCGGGCCAAACCGTCGATCCTGACCCTGCAAGCCCTGTTGGCTGCTGCCGACACGGCGCTGTACGACGCGAAGAACAACAACCGCAACTGCATCAAGCTCTACACGCCGCCCAAAGCCGCGTGAGATCCGACGAGACATTCTTCTGTAGGACAGGCATTCCTGCCTGTCTCTCCCTCCGTCTTCTTTATTCTGTGGCACAGGCATTCTTGCATATGTCTCTTCTGTCTTTGCCATTCTCGGCGGCACCGACATTCTTGCATGCCAATCTTTATGCGTTGCGCTTCCACAAATGCAAAAGAGACGCGAAGTCGCGAAGGCGCGAAGCCCGACGCGAAGGAAGACGGAGAGAGTAACGCGAAACGGTATGGCGACGGCGGTCTGGGTAAGGCAAAACGCGATTTCGTGCACCATTGTGCACCATTTTGCACCATCGCGTGATGGCAACGGGGATTCACGACGTCACGCACGTCAGCTATTCGGTTGTCAAAGAGCACGCTATCCATCTCTACGCCCGCGCTGCGCAGTTGAGGGGGTTCTGGCGCAACGCTCTTCGGATTTCTTCGTGTCCTCCTTCGTGTCCTTCGCACCTTCGTGGCTCCCCGCGTTCGATCGCGGCTCCGCCGCGTGGCAGACACGAATGTCCGCCCCACCAATTGGAAAGACAGGATACAGAAGAGACACAGGCAAGAATGCCTGTGCCACAGAATATAGAATACGGGGGGAGAAGCGGACGGGGGGAGGAGACAGGCAGGAATGCCTGTCCTACAGAAGATCAATGCACACAGACTACAACAAGGCGCAGCCGGATCACGCAAGATCAATCGTCACCACTGCGGCCGCCGAGCACAGCGTCCACTACGGGCTTGATCGCCTCATAGTCAAACCCCCGCCGCTGGAGCATGCCGACGAGGCGGCGCTTGGCGACGATCGGGTCCAGCCGCGATAGTCGCGCAGCCTGCTTCTCCGCCAGCGCGCGGGCCTCGGCGACGGGGTCGGTAGCATCGTAGACCTCGTCCAATGCCGCCTTGGCGACGCTGCCCTTCACGCCGGCCCGCATCAGTTCCTGCATCGCGCGGCGTTTGCCGTGGTGCTTGTATTGAGCCGTCGTCGTGGCCTTCGATTTGGCGAAACGCGCATCGTCGATGTAGTTCAGCCGTTCGAGGTCAGTCAGCACCCCTTCAATGACGGCGTCGCCGTACTCGTGCCGGCCTAGCTTCTTCTTCAGTTCCGCCCGGCTGTGCAACCGCCCTTCCAGCAGGCGGATGGCGCGATCAAAGCATTCCTGCCGAACTTCCCCCCGCTCGATCTCCGCCACCTGCTCGGCCGACAGCGACAGCCCCTCGCGCAGCCGAAACGTCGCGACCACGTTCAGGTTCACGCCGAACGCGAACGCGCCATCCAGATAGATGTTCCGCCGATTCTGGCGGCGCTTTTGTTCGGAGATTTGGGTGATGACGGGCATGAGTGCGAATCGATCGTAGTTCGCAACTAAGGGGTGCTTACAACTTCCAGAAATTCCGTTGGCGAAAGTACGCGGAGTGGACCGCCTGCGAATCCATCTGGATCGCGCCTGATGACATGCGTTGCACCGAATCGCTCGCCAGCAAATGCTTGAATAGCGTCCTCGTAATCGACCAGAGGACTTGCGAACGCCTTAGTGAGAATGTCCCCATCAACCGCTGCGATCGGGAACGCCTTCAGCAGGATGTCGACCGCCTCGCGTGCGACGGCGCGATCGCGCGTCTTAGCAATGACGTAGTAAACATTGTTGACGCTTATCGCGGCGACGACACCGTCCGCCCGCCCGGTTTCCAACGCCGCCCAGACATTCACAGCGGGTTCCAAAAAGGGTTGGCGGCGCAGCAAGACGTCCAGTAGCACGTTCGTATCGAGGAGAACCCTCACTTGTTAGCCTCGTACTTATCGAAAAGTGCGTCGGCCAGTATTTCCTTGTAGTCACGGTCGTCCGCCGGTGTTGCACCCTTCAACAATCCTAGAGCGCTCCGGGTGATGGGCGGCAACTTGGTCTCGTCCAACGGCACGTCGCCATGCTCAACGGCGGCGACGAGCAATCGCCGTAACATCGCGTCGACCGTCGTGTTGCGGGCAAGCGCCAGGCGTTCGGCGCGACGGATCAGGTCTTCGTCGGCTTCAACTGTGACTCGTGCTACACCCATGTCAGTACCTCTCTTGCAGGGCCTACCGCTTCTTCTTCTTATTCCGGTCCTTCTTCTCCATGAACCCGCTCTTCTTCGTTCGCAGCGCCGGCGCCCCGCCACCGGCCAGGCCACCGAGGCCGCCGCCCATGATGCTCTTCATAGCGCGCATCTTGCCCATTGCGCCCATGCCGGCGAACGAGCGCATTACGTTGCGCGTCATCTCGAACTGCTTGATGAACTGGCTGACCTCGTGCGGCGCCACGCCCGCGCCCTGCGAGATGCGCCGGCGGCGGTTGCCGTCTAGCAGGTCGGTGTTGCGGCGTTCCTTCTTCGTCATCGAGTCGTAGATCGCCTGCATGCGACCCATCTGGTTCTCGATCAGGCCCTCGTTCTGCCCCAGCGTCTTCGAGAGCTGGTTCATGCCGGGAATCATGCCCATGACCTTGCCCATCGGGCCCAGCTTTTTCACCTGGGTCATCTGGGCCATGTAGTCTTCGAGCGTGAACGTGCCCTTCTCCATCTTTTCCTGGAGCTTGGCCGTCTGTTCCTCGTCGAACTTTTCCATCGCCTCGTTCACGAGGCCGACGATGTCGCCCATGCCGAGGATGCGCTGGGCCATGCCCTCGGCCCGAAACTCTTCGAGCCGATCGAGCTTCTCACCAATGCCGAGGAACTTCACCGGCTTGCCGGTGATGACTTTGGACGACAGCAACGCGCCGCCGCGCGTGTCGGAGTCGAACTTAGTCAAAATCAGGCCGTCGATCTCAAGCTGCTCGTTGAACCGCTTAGCGGATTCGACGGCGTCCTGGCCGGTCATGGCGTCTAAGACGAGGAAGACCTGGTGCGGGTTGAGCTGGGTGTTGACGTCCTTCAGCTCGGCCATCAGGGCGTCGTCGATCGCCAGTCGGCCGGCAGTATCGAGGATGACGATGTCGCGGCCGTTCTGCTTCGCGTACTGCACCGCGGCCTTACACACCGCGGTCGCGGCACCCTTGGCGACCTCGCCGTGCGGGGCGATCTTCGTGTTGTCGAGGTAGACCGGCACGCCCACCTGTTCGCCCACCACGCGCAGCTGTTCGACGGCGGCGGGCCGTTGCAGGTCGGCGGCGGCCAGCATGGGGTTCAGGCCCTTGCCCTTCAGGTAGAGCGCCAGTTTGCCGCAGGTGGTCGTCTTACCGCTACCCTGCAGCCCGCACATCATGATGACGGTGGGCCCGGGCGTAACGGTGTAGATCTTCGTGTCGACCGGGCCCATGAGGTTCACAAGCTCGTCGTAGACGATCTTCACCATCAGCTGGCCCGGCTGAAGGCTCTTGATGACCTCCTGCCCGGCCGCCTTCTCGGTGACGGCGGCGACGAAGTCGTTGACGACCTTGAAGTTCACGTCGGCTTCGAGCAGCGCGGTGCGCACGTCGGCGATGGCGTCGCGCACGTTTTCTTCGGAGATGCGACCCTTGCCGCTCAGGCTGCGCAGGGCGTCGGAAAGCTTGTCGGTTAATGCGTCGAACATAGGCGGATGATTATAGGTCGCGACGCCGTCGGAATACACACGCACGTCCGTCGCGCGACTGGCGCAACTTCGGCAGTGCACGATTGGCAGCGTTGTCGCGGTTCGGCTGTCGCACTTCGTGAAGCAAAGCGCGCAACCACCCCACCGCCGGCGCGAGCCAAGAGATTATCGGATGAAGCGTGCCCAGCCGTACTGGCACGAGCTTTGAGATGAGGAGAACGTCGCAGCAAAGGGGCTGCGACGAGTTGTACGAAAGGTGGAGCAATGCAGAACCTGATGAACCGTCCGACGAAGTCCAGCCACATCATCCTCCGCACCCTCGCCGCCCGCCCGGGCGAGCAACGCCCAACCGCCGCCGAGCGGGCCGCGGTGCGCCAGGCAGTTGAAGAGGGGAAGGACATTCCGGAACGCGCGGTCGATACGATCGTCGATCGGTTGATGAAGGAACTATCATGGTAGCACCACGCGATCGGGTAGCGCGGCCAATGGGTACGCGGCATCAGCAAATAATGCTTATGAATCGGGTGATTTTTCCGTTGTTGCGCCGCGTGAAAGTGGTTCAACTATATGGATGCGACACGCAAACAAACTTCTGGTGTTGATTGCGGCCATAGCGACTCCCTCCCTCGCCATCGCGGGCGAGCAGCCGACCACCCGACCCACTCAAGTCGTGACCTATTACGGGTACGGACATGACGCGGGCGTTCCGCTAAACGACATGTCCCCGCGCACGACAGACGTTGGCGCCGCCAGTCGCCAGTTTGGAGAGCCCAATCCGGACGCGACGCCCGAGCCGTTCACGGAGATAGATAAGCCCGTGTTTACCGTGCCGGGCGTTTACGGCAATTACATCAAGCCGCGGTATCGCAACTACAACCGGGCACTGTCGCCGAACTACGTCCGTCCCCAAAGCAACAATTTCGACGATGGCTCTGGCATGAGCGGCGCGCCGATGCGTTCGAACAACACCCCTGCCGGCGGCACCAACAAGGCCAGCGGTGGCAATTACATGAAACCGCAGCGATAGCTCGGTCTTCCAAAAGAGGTAGCGGCAAACGAAGAAGGCGACCCCGTACAGCGGGTCGCCTTCTTCGTTTACGTCTGCGTGCGGGGTTCATCCAACGAAAAAGATCAAGCCGCCATCGGAAGCGGATCGAACTCGACCGCCAGTCGATACCCGGCGCTGCTTGGTTCGCAGCGCAGCACCTTGCCGTACGCATCCCAGCCACGCTGAGCGCCATGGGGCGGGAAGAAGACGCTGAGGCGCTCTCCCTGCTGCACGGGCGTCTGGCTGATGGCAGATAGGCCGCCGAGCGACAGGTCGCGAAGGGCGAGGCTCAGGTGCGATTGCTGGCGGGCCTCGATCGAGTGGTCCAGACGACGCCCCTCGACACGCGTCCGCAACTCCCTACGTTGGAAGAGGCGGCGGTTGTCGTAGCTCTCCTGGGTATCCCAATCGGACATTCGCAGCATGGCAGCCATAGTTCGCTCCCGGTAAACCTCAGCCGATGTGGCCTACGTCCACCTTTCTCATCGGCATCGCGCACGGCAAGGTTTACCTGAATTGCCATCGGATTTACGGCGTCATTTACCGACACTAGTGATCGGACCCGGACCGCCCTACGATACAGTTCTATGTCCGCGTCTCCTGGATTTGTCTCGCTGGTCGGCGCCGGGCCCGGTGATCCCGGCCTGCTGACCGTTCGCGGCCAAACATTATTGGCCACCGCGGACGTCGTGATGTGCGATGCCCTGGCCAACCCACGGCTGCTGAGCCACTGCCGACCGGAAGCTGAAATCATCTTCGTCGGGAAACGGTCCGGCAAACACGGCATGACGCAGGACGCGATCAACGCCATCCTGGTCGACCGCGCCAAACTTGGCCGACGCGTGGTGCGGTTGAAGGGTGGCGACCCGTTCGTCTTCGGACGCGGCGGCGAAGAATGCCAAGTACTGGCAGCGGCGGGCATCCCGTTCGAAGTTGTGCCCGGCGTGACCGCGGGCATCGCCGTGGCGGCGTACGCGGGCATTCCGATCACCCACCGCGAATTCAACGGCAGCGTGACGTTCATCACCGGGCACGAAGGTCACCGCTGCGCGTCCACGGGTCTTGATGTGGATACGACCGACTGGGCGGCACTGGCCAAATTGCCCTGCATCGCGTTCTACATGGGCACGAAGGCGTTGCCGGACATCTGCGCGAAACTGGTCGCTGGCGGCATGCCACGCACCACCCCCGCCGCCACCGTGTCGCGAGGCACGACACCGCTGCAGCGCACGATCGTCGGTACCATCGCCGACCTGCCCGATCGCGTGGCGGCTGCGCACGTGGCGACGCCGGCGCTGACGATCATCGGCCGGGTCGTCGAGTTGCGCGAGCAACTGAGCTGGTTTGAGTCGCGTCCGCTGTTCGGGCAGACGATCGTGGTGACGCGGGCGCGCACGCAGCAAAGTACGCTCGTCGAACGGCTGGAAGCGCTCGGCGCGAACGTGTTGGAAGCCCCGACCATCGAAATCGCGCCGCTGTCTGACTTCGCGCCGCTCGACCGCGCGTTGCGGTCGCTGCGGCCGCAGGACAGTGCCGGTGGCCCTGGTTGGGTCATCTTCACAAGTGCCAACGCGATCGGCGTCGTCCGCGATCGACTACGTGCCATCGACCTCGACGCTCGCGCGTTCGCGGGCACGCACGTCGCCGCCGTAGGTGAAGCGACTGCCAACGCACTACGCGATGGCCTGGGCTTACGTGCCGACCTTGTCCCCTCCCGCGCCACCGCCGACGCGCTGGTAGACGAGTTGATCCAGCGCGATGCCGTCCGCGACCGCCGACTGCTGCTGTTGCGCGCCGACATCGCCCGGACCGACATCCCCGACCGCCTGCGCCACGCCGGCGGCATCGTTGACGACGTGGCCGTCTACCACACGCGCCCTGCCACCGCCCTGCCCGCCGGCGTCGTTGAGGCGATCGAATCGGGCCGCGTGGACTGGATCACGTTCACTAGCAGCAGCACCGCGACGAATCTATGTTCTTTGCTCGGGCCGCAGTACAGCGACCATTTGGCCAACGTGCGGATCGCGAGCATCGGTCCCGTTACGACCGAGACGCTGCACTGCCTGTCGCTCGAGCCCGCGGTGGTCGCGACCACCTTCAACATCGACGGATTGGTGGATGCGATCGTCACCCATAGTCGAGATCATTCGACCTAAACACCCGCGGGTGAGAAGGCCTCAGGCGATCATCAACACATGTCATCCCGAAGGGAGCGGAAGCGACTTGAGGATCTCGGACTAAGGACGGTTCTCGGCCTTGGGAGATGGGTCAGGTCGGCAAGCCTCCCATCGGGATGACAACGGGGCCATCCGAAAAGGCTCTGGCCCCCTAGCGTCAATCGGACTCGCTGTTTCGTTTCGGCACCTCCCCCTCTAGAATCCCCACCCACCAATGGCCAAGGAGCGCAACGATCTCGTCGACCGCCTGCTGTACGTGCTACTGCGCGCGGTCGCTGCGGCGCTCTACTGCTTCCCGGTGAACGCGAACCTGCGGTCCGCAAAGTTGCTCGGTTCGGCGTTGTATCGGTTGGACCGCAAGCACCGCGAACGGGCGCTTACCAATCTGAAGCGCAGCATGCCGGAACTGTCACCGCGGCAGCGCGAGGCGATGGCCGAGCGGTCGATGCAGGAAGTGTTCATGCTGTTCGTCGAGGTGCTGTTCACCACCCGGCTGATCCGCATCGACACCTGGCCGCGCTACATCACGCTGCACAATTTTGAGCCCGCGCTCGATTTGCTGCTGAAGCGCAAGCAGGGCCTGCTGCTGCTGACGGGCCACTACGGCAACTTTGAGATTCTTGGCTACCTGCTGGCCGTCCTAGGCTTTCCCACCGCCAGCGTCGCGCGACCGTTGGACAACAAATACATCAGCCGCTGGGTGTTCGGCGTGCGCGAGCGGCTCGGACAGCGCATCATCGTGAAAAAAGGGGCGACCGAGGACGTGGTCGACGAGATGGAGCGTCACGGGGCCGTCGGTTTCGTCGCCGACCAGAACGCCGGCGCCAAGGGTATCTTCGTCGACTTCTTCGGCCGAAAGGCCAGCACGTACAAGTCGATCGGCCTGGTCGCGATGCAGTACAACGTGCCGATCGTCATCGGTTACTCGCGCCGGGTAAATGAGAAGTTCCAGTTCGTCGTCGGCGTGCAGGACATCATCTACCCGGCCGACTGGGCCGACCAACCGGACCCGCTGCGCTACGTCACCCAGCGGTACACGAAGGCGATCGAAGACTTCATCCGCGTCGACCCCGGCCAATACTGGTGGGTCCACCGCCGTTGGAAAACGCGGCCGAAGGGGGAGATGCCGGAAGCGTTTGATTAGGTCCGGGATCAGATGCTTCCCGGGCTGGAGGCCCGGGTCACGTGATGCTTAGCATGGGGAGACGTCCTACCATAGTCGTACGGCATTCATCTTCATCCACCCGTACATCATGACGCTTCCAATCCTCAACGAGATCCTGAATCGCACGCGTGCAGGAGAAGCGCTCGCACTATGCGTGGTCGTCTCGACGCGCGGCAGCACACCACAGGGCGCCGGCGCGAAGATGCTCTGCCTGTTGAACGGCACCACCATCGGCACGCTGGGCGGCGGTTGCGTAGAGGCGGAGGTGCGCCGCAAGGCGATGGAGCTGCTGAACGGCGGGCAATCGCAGTTGCTGACCTTCCGGCTCGACTCCGACTACGGTTGGGACGACGGCCTGATCTGTGGCGGCACAATGGACATTCTCGTCCACCTCGTCCGCTCCCCCACCGATGCCGCCGTCTTCGCGCCGCTGGCCGATGCGCTGCAGCAGGGGCAGCCGGCGCAACTGGTCCTGCCATACGAGCGCAACGGCCAGGCGTCCAAGTACATCGAAGACCTCGGGCCGCCGCCTGTGCTCGTGATCGCCGGGGCGGGGCACGTCGGCCAAGCGCTGGCAACGCTGGCCTCGCAGGCGGGGTTCGACGTCGACGTGATCGACGACCGAACCGACTACGCCAACCGCGAGCGCTTCCCCACGGCTCGACAACTGATGTTGGGCGAGATCGAAACAAGTCTTCGCCAGTACCCCACTGACGCCGATACGTACATCGTCATCGTCACCCGCGGCCACCGCAACGATGGCAGGGCGCTGGAAGCCGTCGTTCGATCACCGGCGAAGTACGTCGGCCTGATCGGCTCGAAGAGCAAGATCAAGCTGATCTTCCGCGAAATGCTGGCCAACGGTGTGGCGCTCGACGACCTGCTTCGCGTCCACGCGCCGATCGGCCTGAACATCGGCTCTGTTACCGTCCCCGAAATCGCAATCAGCATCGCCGCCGAGTTGGTCGCGGTACGCCGCGGCGTGCAGGTGGCGGGGGCAATGCGAATGGCCCAGGCGGAACTACGGGTGTGGTTGAAGGGGTGAAGGCATGTCTCAGCCGCGCTGCATCTCGCCACGTAGCGAAAACTAGGTTCACCGCACTACCGCATATCGCCAGTTGTCATCCCGAAGGGAGCCTAAGGCGACCTGAGGGATCTCGACGCGCGGACGGTTCTCGGCCTTGGGAGATCCCTCAGGTCGCTTCCGCTCCCTTCGGGATGACAGTCGTTAGCATGAGGCACGCGACTGGCCCTGCCCCGCACGACCCTCAACCTTTCACCTTCTTTGAGCGCCCGCCCCTTGAACAATGGGGCACCGCATCTTAACATCCGCCGTACCTTCACATGTTGTTCCCGCCTGAAGGTTTGGCAATGGAGTGCCGCCGATGTCACAGAACACCCTGCAGCCGTGCGACGAGTCCACCGACCTGTTCGAACCCGCCAAGCCGCCGCGACGGTACGGTGAAACCGACCTGCACAAGACGCTGAAGAAGGAAGCCTGCCGGTGGCTGTACCGCATGGGCTACCGCTGCATTGCCGCCGAGGTGCGCCTGAAGCCGCTGGGCATCATCGACGCCGTCGGTACGGGCTGCTTTCGCCCGTACCACAACTACAACAATCAGCCGCGCGAGGTGCAGCAGGTCTGCTTCATCGAATGCAAAGCCAGCCGCAGCGACTTCCTGCGCGACATGAGCGACGACGGCCAGCTGAAGCTTTGCCTGATGGAACGCGACCGGAACCGTAAGGCCGAATCCAAACGCCGCAGCCGCAAGCCGCGCGTGTTACGGCAGACGGTCGGCCTGGGCAAGTTCGATTCCTGCCTCATGCAACCGATGGCGAACCTGCATTACGTGTTAGCACCGGTCGGTATGCTGCAGAAGAAAGACCTGCCCGCCCGCTGGGGCCTGCTGGGCTGCGGGCCGGGCGGCATCAACGTCGTCGTGCGGGCCGAGTGGCAGGAAGTCTCGCGGACCGAGTACGTCGAGTCCGCCATCGCCCGCACCCTCACCGGCGACATCTTCCGCGCCGACGACCGCGCCATCAGCTCCGTCAACCGCGCCCTGTTCGCCCAGCAGCAGACATTGGCCGAGCGCATCCGCAGCGTGCGCCCGCAGAGCATCCTGTCGCCCCTGCCGCATGGGCAGGTCGCGGTGGCGCGGCAATAAACATAACGGGCACCGCCGAAGCGAACCTCCCGCGGTGTAAAGGTTCCACCTCTTCTGTAGGACAGGCATTCCTGCCTGTCTCTCCCCCCGTCTGCTTCTCCCCCGTACTCGCGAGATCAAAATCCCAAGCCCCAATGCCAAACAAATGACCAATCACCGAATCCCAATCGGAAAGACTCCCTGCTCTGTGTTTGCCTCTGTGCTCTCTGTGTCCTCTGTGGTTCAACCGCTTCTTCGCGCCACCTATGCGTCTCCTTTGCGGCCTTCGCGTCCAGCCCTTCCGTGAATACGGGGGGAGAGGCGGACAGGGGGGAGACAGGCAGGAATGCCTGTCCTACAGAAGAGGAGTCTCGTGCGTTAATCACGCGATTTCGGTCTACTTCATCAACCCGCGCAACGTCTCCAGATTCACCGTGTCCCAGTCCCGGCCATCCTCATGCTTGGCTTTGGGCGTCTCCAGGATCTTCGGCACGTTCTTGAACGCCTTGTCGCGCACGAACGGCTCAAAGCCTTCCAACCCGATCTGACCATGACCGATGTGTTCATGGCGGTCCACCCGGCTGCCGAGTTCTCGCTTGGAATCATTCAAGTGCAATACGCGCACGCGCTCGACGCCAATCGACTTCTCCAGGTCCTTCCGAAACGCCTTGTACTTCGCTCCGCGGAAGTCGTAGCCGGCCGCGAACAGGTGGGCGGTGTCGAGGCAGACGCCAAGCTTCTCCGGGTGCTTCACGCCATCGAGGATGGTCGCCAAATGCTCGAGCGAGCACCCAAGGCAGCTGCCTTGGCCCGCAGTGATCTCCAGACAAGTGATGACGTTTGGCGCGTCGACTTCACCGAAGAGGATATTCAGCGCCGCCGCCACCCGCGCAAGGCCCGCCTCTTCACCACTGCCGACATGCGCGCCCGGGTGGGTGACGAGGAGCCCGATGCCAAGCTGTTCGCACCGCCGTAGTTCCTCACCGAACAAATCGATGCTCTTCCGCCAAAGCGTTTCGTCCGGCGACGCCAGGTTGATCAGATAACTATCGTGGCTGACCGTATGCTTGAACCCGGATTCCGACAAATGCGATTTCCATAGCGAGATCGCCTCGGCCTCCAGCGGTTTCACCTTCCACTGCTGTTGATTCTTCGTGAAGACTTGAACTGATTCCATGCCAAGCCGCTGGGCTTCCAGGATGGCCTTGTGCATGCCGCCGGCGATGGAGAGGTGGGAACCGAACATGCCGCGGGAGTCTACCTGTCGCCCAGGCGTTTGTCGCATCGGTGCCACGGTCAGCCGCCCGCCTACGGCTGTTGCTTTCCGCCTCCGGTTTCGTAACGTGGCCGACGTGATCGTCACGCACACCATCGCCGAATGCCGCGCGGCCCGCGCCCAGTTGGGGCGCGTCGCGTTCGTGCCCACCATGGGCGCGCTGCACGCCGGCCACATGTCGCTCGTGGAGACCGGCCGCCAGCACGCGCCGCACGTCGCCGTCAGCATCTTCGTCAACCCCACCCAGTTCGGCCCGCGCGAGGATTTCACCAAGTACCCGCGCCCCGTCTTCGAAGACCTGCAGAAGCTGGAAGAGGCCAACGTCGACCTCGTCTTCAACCCCGCGCCCGAGGAGATGTATCGCCCCGGCGTGCCAGACGTGCCAATCGACGTGCCGCAGCTCACCACCATGCTGGAGGGCAAGCACCGCCCGGGGCACTTCAAGGGCGTTTGCCAGGTGGTCGCCAAGCTGTTCAACATCGTGAAGCCCGACGTTGCGCTCTTCGGCCGCAAGGATTTTCAGCAGCTGCGCGTGTTGCAGGCGATGGTGGATGGGCTCGACTTTCCGATCGACGTCATCGGCTGCACCACGCTGCGTGATGCGGACGGCCTCGCCATGAGCAGCCGCAACCAGTACCTGTCGCCTGTCGACCGCGAGCGCGCCCTCTCCATCAGCCGCGCGTTGCGATTAGCCGAGGCGGAGTTCACCAACGGCGCTCGGCAACCCCAGCGGTTGCTGTCGCTGATGAAGCGCACGCTGCTCGAGAAGCATTTGCAGATCGACTACGTCGCCTGCGTCGATGCCGTCACGCTGAAGGATCTGCTCGAAAACATCAGCGCCCCCACCGTCATTGCCATCGCCGCCCGCGTGGGCAACACGCGGCTTATTGATAATGTGACGCTGACCCCCTAGCGTTCACCAACCTCTATGCTGCAGGAACTCTTCCGCATCCCCGGTCTCGACCTCCCGATCTTCAGCTATGGCCTGCTGATGGTCATCGGCTTCCTCTGCGCCACGCAACTGGCCAAGTTCCTCGCGCGCCGAACGGGGTTCAACGGTGAACTGTTCGTGAACGCGGGACTTATCGCGCTGCTCACCGGCGTGGTCGGGGCGCGCCTGTCGCACGTGCTGGAAAACCTGCCCACCTATACCGATGCCAGCCGATCGGTCTGGGCCAACTTCACCGATGCCATCAACATTCGCAGCGGAGGGCTGACTTACTACGGTGGCGTCCTGCTGGGGGTGCCCTGCACGATCGCCTATGGGCTGTGGAAGAAGCTGCCGATCCGCCACGGCATGGACATCATGGCGCCCGCCCTCATGATCGGCCTGGCCTTCGGCCGCATCGGTTGCTTCATGAATGGCTGTTGCTACGGCGCACAGTGCGAGTTGCCCTGGGCCGTCCACTTCCCCTATCACAGCAACGCGTACGTCGATCAGTTTAAAACCGACCAGCTGGCAGTGCCGTCGGAACTGCTCATCACCACGCCAAACGGCCCCATGCTGTCCCCGCCCGAGCGCGTGCAACGCGACCCACTCTTGCGCGAGCTGGCCCGGCAGCAGGTCGCAAACCCGGTTCACCCCGCGCAGCTCTACAGCGCCTTCACCGCGTTCCTGCTGGCGGGCGCACTGCTGGCGCTCTTCACCTTGCCACACGCGCAGGGCAGCATCTTTATGCTGATGCTGATCCTCGAAGGATCTTCGCGTTTTGTGTTGGAACTGCTGCGCGCCGAACCGGCCATCGCCGACACCACGTTTGGCGGCTTCAGCTTCAGCATGATCATCAGCCTTGGCCTGGTGATCGCCGGCATCATCGGCTGGCTCGCCTTCCGTAGAATGCCCCCACGTCAGGACGTCCTCACCTACTCGGCCCCCGCCACTGAAACCAACCACGCCCGCGCCCTTGCGCCACGCGCTTGATCCGAAGAAGAGTTGGGGGGCGCCCCCTGGCCGCCGCTAGCGATTGGCTTGACTCACTTCCTGCCCGCGTTATCGTGCCGGAACCAGCGCCGCTCGATCCCATTTCGATTATGACCACGCTCATCAAAAACGGTCGCATCGTCACCGCGGTTGACGACTACCTCGCCGACGTCTTCATCGACGGCGAGATCATCACCACTATCGGCCGCAACCTCGCCGTGCGGGCCGACAAGGTCATCGACGCCGCTGGCCTGCTCGTTATCCCCGGCGGCATCGATCCGCACGTTCACATGGAACTGCCCTTCGGCGGCACCGTCTCCTCCGACGATTTCACCACCGGCACCATCGCCGCGGCCTTCGGTGGCACCACGACGATCATCGACTTCGCGATTCAGTACAAAGGCAAGACGTTCCAGCAGACGATCGACGACTGGCACGCCAAGGCCGCCGGCCGGTGCGCCATCGATTACGGCTATCACCTGGCCGTCACCGAATATCGCCCCGATCAGGAGAAGGAGTTCGCCAAAGTCGTCGACCAAGGCATTCCGACGTTCAAGCTCTTCCTCGCCTATCCCGGCGTGTTCATGGTCGACGACGCCACCATGTTCCGCGTGATGCGCTCTGCCGGCGCCGCCGGTGGCCTTACGCTCGTTCATGCGGAGAACGGCGACGCCATCCACCTGAAGATCGCCGAGTTGCTGGCCGCCGGGAAGACCGAACCGAAGTATCACGCCCAGTCCCGCCCGCCCGTCATGCAGGCCGACGGCACCGCTCGCGCCCTCCGCGTCGCGGAATTCGCCAACGCCCCCGTCTTCATCGTCCACGTGAGTTGCGAAGCCAGCATGCGCGAGATCGTCCGCGCCCGCGACCGTGGCCTGCCCGCATACGGCGAGACCTGCACGCAATACCTCTTCTTAGATGATTCCTATTACGACCGCCCCAACTTCGAAGGCGCCAAGTACGTCTTCACGCCGCCCCTCGTCGGCAAGGAAAACATCGAACCCCTCTGGACCGCCCTAAAGCTCGGCTACCTTCAAGAAGTCTCCACCGACCACTGCCCCTTCCACTTCAAAACCCAAAAATCCCTCGGCCGCGACACCTTCACCAAGATCCCCAACGGCGGCCCCGGCGTCGAAGACCGCCTCGCCATGGTCTACCACGGCTCGGTCGTCCAGCGCGGCTTCTCGCTCAACAAGTTCGTCGACCTTACCAGCACCGCCAGCGCCAAGATGTTCGGCATGTTCCCCAAGAAGGGCACGATCGCCGTCGGCTCTGATGCCGACATCGTCCTCTTCGATCCCCACAAGCAACAGACCCGCAGCGCCGCCACCCACCACACCAACTGCGACTACAATCTGTTCGAAGGCATGACGATCCAAGGCGTCGTCGAAACGGTTCTATCCCGCGGCAAGACGATCATCGAGAACGGCCACTACACCGGCAGCAAGACCGACGGCCAATTCCTGAAGCGCGGCGCCTGCGCGCAGGCCTAGCGCGACTCACTCTACGAGTACCACGCGTTGCGCGCCGCCCCGTTCAATCGCCCAGTTTCACAGCCGTCGATCCGGCTGGCTGCAAAGGTTGTCGGAACCGGCTTGACCTTCCCCTGCCAAGCCTTACGTTGAGGGCCAATGCTGAAGCGGACAAAACTATCGTTGGGGGTGTTCGGGCTGGCCCTATTCCTGGCCGCGCCATTGCAGGCGGCCATCATGACGCTGACCTTCACCGGCCAGGTCACCGAAGGGAACAACCTCTACTCCGGGATCTCGGTCGGCACACCCTACACCGTCACCGCCGTCTACGACGACACCGCCGCGCCTGCCGCGATCGCGCCGGACATGGGCATGGGCTACTTCCAGCTCTCGTCGCTTCGCCTGCAGATCGCCTCGTTCGACGTGATTTCCACCGGCAGCGAGGTGCACCTGCTGGAGCGCAACGGCGATCGTGCCGCCTTCACCACGGGCAGCCGGCTGTTCAACTACAGCGTGGTCCTGTTCGACCCGACCGGCGAGATGTTCGACATCACCACGATCAACTCGCTCGCCTCGCTCGACGCCACCAAGACCGACCGCTTCCACCCCACGACGGCCTTCTTCATCGAAGGCTACAACGGCTACATCTACGGCAACCTGACCAACCTCACCGTCTCCGCCGTCCCCGAACCCACCATCGCCACCTCCCTCGCCCTGCTCGCCGGCGCCACGCTGCTTCGCCGCCGGTCGCGCTAGTCGGGTAGGGTGTGCGACCGTGCACGGTTGGTCCGCGTCATCATCTCACGCGAACCACCAAACGAGGAAACCGATCAGCGGCAGCGCTACGGTCTCCGGGAATTCTTTGAAGGTCATTTTAATATTCGAGAAGCCTTCCCGAATATCTTTGAGACCCTCTTTGATATTGCGGAAGCCCTCCCGAAATTCTTTCACGCCCTCTTTAATATCTTTGAAGCCTTCCCGAATATCTTTTAGACCTTCCAGGAATTCCGAGAAGCTCTCCCGAAATTCTTTGCAGCCTTCCTTTAATTCTTTTAGACCTTCATTAAATTCTTTACGAGGGTGATTCCTGCGACGCCCTCCCGCATCGTTCGACACCGCCCCATCATTGGTAACACCCCGCCCCCGTGCAGGTCCGCCAACTCAAGCCTCAGTTCGTAGGGTCCGCTGGTACTCCTGCGGACCGATTCATTCCCCCGACGGGAATGGTCCGCAGGAGTACCAGCGGACCCTACGAGACTGCTCGCCGTGCCTACACGAGATGGCCGTGGTTGGCCGAGAATCTGCGTCAGAATGCTTAATGCCCACGTCCTGGGCGCCACGGGTCGCAGCACGCCGAGACCCGTGCTTTGCCACGCAGAAGACACAGATCTGCGCGTAAGCCGACCTGTGGCACCCGGCCCGACGCCGCTTTCACCCACCCCACCGCCCACGCGGCCGCAAGTCCCGCGGACCACGACCCGATGCCCGTGGACCACGACCCAATGCCCGCGGGCATCAGGTCGATTATCGCGGGGTTTGCCCAAAATTCCGGGAGATGCAGCACCGCCGTTGCCGGGTGCCATGGCCACGCCTACGTTTCGCGTCAGTCAGACGAGGCCGTCCGGGCGTGGCCATGCCTGAGGTCAGCAGGAAAGAACATGGCCACGCGGGACCTTAACCCGACGCTCCTGCGACCCCCCACTGCGTGGCCATGCCACCCGCCGCCCATTCGCCCTCACCCCCACCGACCGCCCCGCCGCGCCGATCATCATGCCGCCCCCGCGCCGCCCGCACGATAGCATCCTGTCCAACTTAGCCCGCCCCCGCCCGTAACCCCCCGCTTGACCACCAATTACCGCGTGCGCCTAATAGTCGACGGCGGCACGATGATCGGCGCGCGCCGGTCAGATCAATCACTAGTTATCCGGCACCATGCTGACCGCATTGCACCAACTCGCGTTCCGGCTGTTCCCGGGCGGGTCTGAGATCACGCCTGACCAGATCCGTGTGCGCCAGCGCAGCGGATGGGTGACGATCCCGAAGGACCAAATACACGCGGTGAAAGCGCGGAACGTGAGCCACGTGATTGTCCGCCTGTTCAACGGACAGCGGCTGGTCCTAAACTTCTTTCGGTTCCCCGTTGACGAGTTCCTGCAGCTCTTGAGGGCGCTTCGCGATTCTCAACGAGCGAATGAAGTCGCACGGTCGGCGGAGGGTCGATAAAGGGGTCGGGGTCGATAAAGGGGTCGGGAGTCTTTGATTGTCGACAACAATGACTCCCGACCCCTTTAATCCTCGCTGGAGTTAAAGCTTCCGGTTGTTCAATTCGAACCGCAATTTGTGAGCGGCGTTAACGACATGGAGAAAGCGATGATAGTCGGCTCCGCGGATTTCGACCTCAAAATTGCCGTTTGTGCATGCATCGTGAAGGTCGGCCATCAACTGAATATATTCGGGTGACTTCTTCGCTGCGTATTTCGCCGAATACATTGACAACGCGCCGTTTAGATTTTGCGAGGTACTCTTGACCTTCTGAGCCAGCTTCTTCGCTTCAATACGATTTTCCGCAACGCCAGTCACGCCCTTCGAACAGTCGATTGACCAGTATTCCAGCGTCTCGTCAACAAGCCTGTGAATTTGGTCGGTCAGGTATTGGATCAGCGAAGCCTCGTTTGACTTTCTCACCCAGTATCGCTGGACAAGGATCCCGCCCAAAACTACGCCAGTGACCACCGGTGCCACATGCCATGCGAACGCCTCGATACTATTCAGCAGCCACCAGACGATCGACCAGCCCATACGGTCCTGCCTTCAATTCACTTTTCCCGTTTGGCACGCCGGATATAGCGCCAGATAAGTTCACGATGCATTTCAAAAGCCGTATCATCCAATACGATCTGGAGTTTCTTCTCGAGCTCGCTGGCGGTGAAGTACCCTTTGCGCACTAGGCCGCCAAATGCTTCTTCGAGAAATGATGAACCGTAGCCTTCGACTTCGTCTATTTTGACTCTTACGAGCTTGTAGTCCTGAATCGCGGGCCGCAACATGTCTTCACGGAATGCCTCTCCGCTGAAATCGTTATCTTCTCGGTAGCGACCGAGCGGGGTCTCTGAGAAATCCTTAGCAATGTTAATCGTCGTCATGTGATGGCAGCCTGACGGACCACTCGATCAATGTTCCATTGATGGACGTTGTGTGGTCACGAAAGACCCTCTCGTCTTTATGGCCTTTTCGATGGACCATCTGGTATACGCCGCGGTTGCTGTAGATTGACAGCCTACCCTCGTCGTATGCCCGAGCAAACAGTTCAAGTTCGACCAACCCTTTTCCACGCTCCGGACGGCCGGTGGAACTCTTCCCGTACCGCATGGCGGTCTTAATCTTGTACGAATCGGTCCAACCCAGCACGCGGTCACGGAATTGCGAGAAAAATCCCTTTCGCACCAGCGTGGCTGGGATACCGACGCCTTGGTCGAACGCAATAACTGTGAGTTGATTTGTGTTTTTAGAGTACGCTGCCGATAGCCACCACCGTTTTCTTGCCCGCACCTGACCTAGGGTGGGATACGCATGATCCGTTACGTTTGCGATGGCTTCGGACACGCCCGTAAACAGCGAGTGCTTCTCTATCTCTCGCCCAACAAGCGACTCGATTTGAATCCTTAGTTGTTTCGCGATCTTACCCTTGTCGCGCTCCTCTGAGAGCCCCGCGATGAACTTCAGGAAGACATTGCTCCCTGGTGCCTCGGGCGGAAGAGGTCGCTCTAGGTCTAACAACTCAAAGTACCCCATTTCGCACAACAACCGCTTTACGTCCTCATGCCACCTGTCCGGCTGTGCTCGTAATCTAAATCCGGTCGTCCGATTCCATTCATCGACCTCGCTCGCCAGTACGAGTGCCGCCGCCGGTGAAACGTGCGTGAGCTGATCAAAGTGGAGATACCGTATCTTTAACTTGGTGCGTGATGCGCGTCGAATAGGGAGCAATGCACTAGTTGACTCCTCGTAATTATCTTCGAAATCGAGTCGTGTCGGCAACTTTACGAATACCGCCTCGTTGGGTGCTTGCGCGATCAGCTTTCGGTTGAACCTATTTACCGCGCCGTAGCGAGCGGCAACAGTTGGATAAGAATAAGTTCGCTCTCTAGGGCGAAGGAAATCACGGCGCGCTTTACGCAACTGCCACTGCTTACGATGGTGGCGCCGTGCTCGATTGCCGGCTGATCTTCCCGCTTTTCTCTGACTCATGCGTCCCAAGATCGGAGAATTCCCCTGCCCCTCAGATTTGCCCCCGCGTGAATGCTTCTTGATGGTTGCGATCCTAATCAGCCTCTACCTGTGGTGCAAGTTTTGTAGGGTCCGCTGGTATGCCGGCGGACCATTCTCTTGGCAGACCACGGAAACGAAAAAGGTGACGTCCGTCATTACTCACGTTAGCAGCGCAGGTTCCTTCTCCCCTATTCCCAACCCTTCAATCTCCCCCAGCGTCTTCCCGGCAATTCCCTGCAGTTCGCCGTACATGCCGACGGTGGCTTCCATGACGCGGGTGATTTGTTCCTCGCGTTTGGACCACTGCTTGAGGATGACCTTTTTCTCCTTCGTGAGGTCGTCGCTCATGGCAGAAAAAGCCTCGACGATGGCCTGGACGCGGAGGCGGAACTTGGGGCCGGTGAGGTAGTGGTAGATCATCTCCATCTTGGTCTGCTGGCCCTCGCCGGCCTGGCGGGCGCAGTGGACCTCGATGAGCATGTGGCTGACGTCGTCCCCCGCCAACGGTTCAGATGGGACCGGTTGAATATAGCCGGGCGATTCGGTGGGGCAAGGGATTATCTTTTCGAGGAACCGCGTGCGTCGCCCGTGGACGGCCGACACGGGTTCGAGGGCGAACCGGCACCGCCCGTGGCGGACGTGACGCGGTGAATCTTGCCAAGGGCGACGCGTTTGTGGATGATCGTTCGTAACCACCGCCCCCGTTGTTTCCATTCAGATGATGTCCAGCAACACAACGCACGCTAGCCCGTCGCAGGCCGTCGCCGCCGACTTTGTCGAGTTGGGGGAGGACGTGTCGGGGTCGCCGTTGTGGAACAAGGATCTGGCCCCCACCACCCTTGCGCAGCGGACGTGGAGCACGTGGAACATCGCGGCGTTGTGGATCGGGATGAGCGTGGTCATCTCCACGTACACCATTGCCGGCGGGATGATCGCCGACGGCATGACGTGGTGGCAGGCGATGGGGACCGTGCTGCTGGGGAACGCGCTGGTGCTGATTCCCATGTGCCTCAACGCGCACGCGGGCACGAAGTATGGGCTGAGCTTTCCGGTGTTGCTCCGCAGCAGCTTCGGCACCGTGGGGGCCAACGTGCCGGCGATTATGCGGGCGATCGTGGCGTGCGGGTGGTTTGGGATTCAGACGTGGATCGGCGGGATGGCGATCGACGGTTGCCTGAGGGCGCTGTCGCCCGGGTGGGCGAGCCAGCCGGGGCACTTGTGGATCGCGTTCTTCGCGTTCTGGGCGATTCAGGTTTACTTCGTGGTGCGCGGGCTGGAGGGGATCAAGCGGCTGCAGAGCTTTTCGGCGCCGCTGCTGTTGTTGGGCGGCATCGCGCTGCTGTGGTGGGCGACGAGGGAGGCGGGCGGCATGGGCCGCGTGCTGAGCGAGAGCGACAGGCTGCACGTAAACGCCAAGCCGTTCTGGTCGATCTTTCCGGCCTACCTCACCGCAAGCGTGAGCTACTGGGCGACGCTGAGTTTGAACATCCCGGACTTCACGCGGTTCGCCAAGAGCCAGCGCAGCCAGATGGTCGGGCAGGCGCTGGGGCTGCCGTTGACGATGGCGGGGCTGGCGTTCATTGGCGTGGCGGTGACGAGCGCGACGATGATCATCTATGGCCGCGCGATCGCCGACCCGGTGGAGCTGTTGGGCGAGTTCAAGAGCTTGCCGGTGATCCTGTTCGCCACGGTGATCATCTTCCTGGCGCAGCTGAGCACGAACATGGCGGCCAACGTGGTGTCGCCGAGCAACGACTTTTCAAACCTGAACCCGCGGGTGATCTCGTACGTGACGGGCGGGTTGATTACGGCGGTGATCGGGGTGCTGATGATGCCGTGGAAGCTGTATGGCTCGCTGGGGGCGTACATCTTCACCTGGCTTGTGGGATACGGCGTGCTGATGGGGGCCATCGGCGGGATCATGATCTGCGACTACTGGATCATTCGAAAGCGCAAGCTCGACCTGGCGGAACTCTTCAACCCGCGCGGGCAATACAGCTATGGCGGCGGCGGGATCAACTGGCGCGCCATGGCGGCGCTGGCGATCGCGATCTCGCCGTGCGTGCCGGGCTTCATTCGCGCCGCCACCACGCCGGGCGGCAACGTGGCGGACGCGAACTTCTTCGATCGGCTGTATCATTACGCGTACTTCGTGACGTTCGGGCTCGGCATGCTCGTCTACGGTGTGCTGATGTGGGGCCAACGGCGAGGAACGCAGGAGAGTTAACCACGAAGACACGAAGGTATGGAAGCCGTATGGAGATTGCAGCTTCGTCATCCTGAGGTACTCCGAAGGATCTCTTTCGTCCTGAGGCGAGTACGGGGGGAGATCCTTCGGAGTACCTCAGGATGACGGGACTTGGCGTTTCGCACTTACGTGAAGACGCGGGACTGACGGAAATCGCTTCGCGCCTTCGTGCCTTCGTGGTTCGATTTGTTTTTCAGGACGTACGATATGCCCACACTCGAAACGACCGTCGATGGCATCAAGCTGCCCAACCCGTTCCTGATCGGTTCCGGCCCGCCTGGCACGAACGCGAACGTGGTGGGCAAGGCGCTGGAGGAGGGCTGGGGCGGGGTGATCATCAAGACGATCAGCCTGGACGCGTCGAAGGTGGTCAACGTCGCGCCGCGCTATGCGCGGCTGCGCACGGGGACGAAGGAAGTCATCGGCTGGCAGAACATCGAACTGATCAGCGACCGGCCGTTCGAGACCTGGATCGACGAGCTGAAGCTGCTGAAGGACAAGTACCCGGACGGCGTGGTGATCGCGTCGATCATGGAGGAGTATCACAAGGACCGCTGGATCGAAATCGTCGAGCGTGTGCAGGCGACCGGCGTGGCGGGGTTTGAGTTGAACTTTTCGTGCCCGCACGGCCTGCCCGAGCGCAAGATGGGGGCGGCCATGGGGCAGGACTGCAACATCATGGGCGAGGTGTGCGGCTGGGTGATGGAAGCGGCGAAGGTGCCCGTGTGGGCGAAGCTGACGCCGAACGTTACCAGCATCGCGCAGGGTGCGGAGGCGGCGCTGGCGGCGGGTTGCCAGGGTGTGGCGGCGATCAACACGATCCTGAGCGTGATGAGCGTCGACCTCGAGACGCTGCGCCCGGAGCCGACCGTGGAGGGCTACACCGTGCCGGGCGGTTACTCGTGCATCGCCATGCGGCCGATCGCGCTGCGCATGGTGAAGGAATGCGCCGAGGTGATCAGGGACAAGTTCCCCGGGCGCAGCCTGAGCGCCATTGGCGGGATTGAGACAGGTAAGGACGCGGCCCAGTTCATCCTTTTGGGTGGCGATACGGCCCAGGTCTGCACCGGTGTGATGAAGCACGGCTACGGCATGGTGCGGGCGATGAAGGACGATCTGCTGGCGTTCATGGCCAAGCACAACTTCGAGACGATCTCCGACTTCAAGGGGCACAGCCTGCAGTACTTCACCACGCACGCGGATCTGGTGAAGCGCCAGGCCGAGGCCAAGGCCGCCGCGGCCGCCAAGGTGAAGGGCATGGTCGTGAAGGACGCGGAATGGCAAGGGGACCAGTTCGTGAAGCAGAGCGACGCGCTGGCGCGGAATTAGCAGGCGTGGTGTTGCTACTCGTTCATATCGTTTAGCCGCGGGCTTGCCCGCGATGGGTATTTCGTTAGGTGTGTCCAGAAAAAGTTCATCGCGGGCAAGCCCGCGGCTAAACAAAAATTGAAGGGATTGTGCGCGCCCGGATTGACTGCAGACCTGATTACATTGACAGGAAATTAATCTCCCCGCCGCAGCAGCTGAATCTGTTCGGGGGTGAGGATCGCGCGAACGGATTCGACGTTGGCCGCGAGAGCAGTTTTGGTGGGCTCGAGGTTCTTCTGTTCCAGATTGCTTAGCACTTCCAGCAGTTTGGCCTTCGGTTCCTCTCGTTGCTCGGGCGGGGCTTTCTCGAACGCTTCGAAGGCGGCGCGGAGGGCGGCCTCGTCCTCGGGCGACATGGCCATGCCGCGCTGCGGGCGCACTTTGCGAAGCGACTCGATCTGCTCCGGCGTCAGCTTGAGACGCTTGGCCTGTTCTTCCCGACCGACGGCCGCGGTGGCCCGGAGGACGCTCAGCTGATCCGCGGGCATGAGTTGCGAGCGGTAGAAGACGACGAGGCTGTACGGATTGTTGTCGCGCCGGCGGGCGGCCATCTGAAGGGTGCCGGTGCGGGCCATGAAACCGTTGTTCGTCTGACGAACATCATTGTTCCACTCCGGGCGCGGTTGCGGTTGCTGGCGGTTCTGCTGGCCACCAGGCCTTCGCGGGGCCGGTTCGCTCAATGCGACGGTGACCACTTTGGGCGGCGCCGTGAAGTACCACCACACCAGTGCCCCGCCGCCTCCGACGCTGAGCAGCACAACCAGCGCGACAAGCCACGTGGGAAGGTCGCCAGTGTTGCGGCGCGCATTGGCGTTGTCGCCGTGCTGATAGTTGGTGTCGCTCATTGTTCGTTAAAAGGCCCAGGGATTGAACGCCTGATCTTCCGCTTTCGACTTCACCAGTTCGACGTGGCCATCGAAAAAGAGGTAGTTCGACCCCTTGCCCCGGCCGTGCCGCTCCTGCTCGACGACGCGCTCGAATTCGGTCTTTGTCGGGTCCAGCGTGCTGGACCCAGCATCGTAGATGCCGATCTCCATGTAGTAGTCGGCCGCGACCGTGGTCTTCTCACCGGCGACGATCAGCTCGGTCGGGCCCTTCGAGCCTGCCTTGCCGCCGAAGCGCAGCAACTTCTCCTGGTTCTGCACCAGCAGTTTGTTGACGATGTATGAATGGGCGCCGCGCGGTTCAAGGTCGGCTTGGCAGACCATTACTGAAGGCGTCCAAGGCTTGATGTCCGAATCGATGTAGTCGCCGTCCGCCAACTGGGGCGCGTAGGTCGGCGTGGGATCGAGCGGCGGGTGCGAGAACTTGAACACGTGCATCGGCCAACGCTCGTGGGGTTGAACGTTCGAACCGAGCGACTTGTACTCGGTGCCGGTCCATTCCCCCACCGGGAAGATCCACCCACGGTACTGGTCGCCGTACATGATCAGGTTCATGCCCAGCTGCCGCAGGTTCGAGGCGCACGCGACGGCGTTGGCAGTCTGCTTGGCGCGGGTGAGCGCGGGCAGCAGCATCGAGATCAGCAGCGCGATGATCCCGATGACCACGAGCAGTTCAACGAGCGAGAAGCCCTTACGGCGAGCAATCTTGCGATTCATATACGTCATCCTTTAGAAGCCGCCAACCCTTGGTGGCTCCGTCAATTCATACAGCCGTCCGGCACCACCGTTGCAAGGAAACCGCGGCCACCGGTGCGATCGTTCCGCTGGAAACGGATGCGTGCCGAGCGCAAACGCGCACCCGTCGTGCAGCTCTTCCGCGGTGCCTACGGATTGCTTAACGGCTCTTTGGCCAAAATCTTCCGAAATTCTTCCCGGAAATCGAATTTTGGCACCCAATCGAGCTTTTCCTTCGCTTTTGTCGTCAAAACCGGACTTCTGAACGCCGGCCAATCCGTGGGCACCGTCGGCCAGTCGGGGCGGAAGCGACGCAGCAAATCGGAAAGCGGTTCGTTGATGAGCAGGTCGTCGGCGACCAGATGGTAGGTCTCGCATCCCGGCAGAGCCCGCTCGATGGCCTGCGCGTAGGCGGTGGCGGCGTCGGTTGCGTGCAGGTAGGTGCCGAGCTCGTTCGGCATCTCGGTCGCGGGCCTGTCGATGTGCATCGCCCACGACTCGTGAAACCGCCGGAACACCATGGGCAAGCGGAAGATGGATACCGACAGACCGAACTGCGCGCTCACCCACTGGGCGTACATCTCGTTGGCGACCTTGCTCAGCGCGTAGTGGTTCTGCGGCTGGGTCGGGTGCGTCTCGTCCATCGGCAGGAACTTCGGCGCCAAGTTGGGCCAGCCCCACGTGCCGTATACCTGGCACGAACTGGTGTAGACCACGTGCCGCAGCTTCAGGTCGGCCACCGTCTGCAGCACGACCGAACCGATGCGGGTATTTGTGTAGAAGAGCTCGTCCTGGCTGATCGGCGCGCCGGGATTGGGAATCTCACCCAGATGGCAGACGGCGTCGACGGTCTCCAGGATCGGTTGAATCAGCTCGCGCTGGCGCAAATCGACGTAGACGAACCGCGCCCCCTCCACCGGATGCCGTGGCCCCCGGCGATCCAGGTTCAACACCTGGTGGCCCCGCGCGATCAATTCACGACAGACGGATGTCCCGATCTGCCCACTGCCACCGGTCACCGCCACCCGCAATCCGTTGCTCATATGGGCGGGGATTGTAGCGGCGCGACCGCCGGATGCGAGGGCGGCACTTTCCCTGAGGGCTCGGCCACAATTTCCCGCCGCTTCCGCGTCACCCGCACGGCGCCGGGGAAGTCCGCTCGCCGGCCTGAGGCAGCGTCGTCCATCATCTGCAGCAATCGCGCCGCCACCCGGTCGTTCAAATCGTCCACCGGCACGCCCGCACTCGCCAGCCACGTTCGGGCCGCCTGCTCGCGCACGAGGGGTGGAAGTCCGTCCAACCCGTCGATCGGCAACGAAGTGGGCAGCGCCGGCGTTGTACGCTGTAGCCAGTCGCTCAGGCCGTCGCACGTGTGGCCCAGCGCCAGAAGCGCGTCGATCAGCGCCGGATCGGCGTTCAGCAAGTTCCGCACGCGGTTCCGCCGATAGCACGGCGACGCGTTGCTCGCATCCTCTCGCCAAGGTTGCCCCAGTTGCGCCAGATACGCCCGCAGCGACTGAGGTGGTACCGCGAGCAGTGGGCGAAGCAGCGTTAAGTCGCCATTTGCGCTAACGGCCGCCATCCCGCGCAGTCCGGCGGGCCCGGCGCCGCGCATCAGGCGCAGGAGGAGCGTCTCAGCCTGATCGAGCCGATGATGTGCGAGGATCACACCATGCAGCTTGTTCTCGCGCACCACATCCCGAAAAAGCATCAGCCGCGCCGCCCGGAACATCGCGCTTCGGTTGGCCGGCAGTGGTGAAATGCGCGGCAGCACGCGATGCAGCCGGTCGACCGTCACCGGCAGCTGCAACTGTTTCACCAGTGCATCGACAAACGCCGCGTCGGCATCAGAGTGTTCGCCGCGCGTTTCGTGGTTCAGGTGCACAACGTGCAGGCGAAGGTCTGGCCGATGCGCGTGCAGCAACCGCAGCAGCGCCACACTGTCGGCCCCCCCGCTCACCCCCACCGCCCAGGCGCCGGCGGGCACCGATTCGATTGAAGATTGCAACGCCGGCTGGGTCATCCGGTAGTATTGTAACGAAGCCAACGCGTCCGTGGATCTTCATCCGCGACGTTTGTCGGCCGGTTGCAAACAGATGATGCGTACCACCCCATATTCGCTCCCGCACGTTACGCTGCTGCTAGCCTGCGTTGCATCTGGCATCGCGCTCGCAGCCAAGCCCACCACGGCGCCGGCCGACGACGCGATCGACTTCATCCTGAACGCCAGCGCCCCCACCACCGCCCCCGCTGTGCCGACCACGACGACCACCGCGCCCGCTTCACCGTTCACCGCCACGGCCGACGCCGCCGCGCGCAAGGGCACGTTTACGTTCAGCGATGGCAAGATTATCAGTGGCACGGTTACGACCACGCTCGACAAGCCGCTGCGCATCTGGGTGCCGGCGGATAAGGAGTTCGTCGACGTCTCGTTCGAGAACGTCCGCTCGGCCGAGGCGCAGGTGCTGTGGGAGCGCGACCAGCGCGAGTACCAGTTCCTGACGAGCGGGTCGGACATCAAAACCTACACCGGCCGCACGTATCCGGCGCGCGAGACGGCGTACGCCTTTACACTGAGCGACGGCCGCACGATAACCGGCAGCATCGTCGCGCCGTTCGACGTGCGAACCGCCGACGGTGGCGACAAGCTGATCGTGCTGGGCAAGCGCGACAAGGGGCCGGTGGGCGCGACGCTGAACGATCTGGTCTACGTGACGAAGCTCGAGTTTCACCATTAACCTCCCTCGCCAGCCGGAAGGATCTCCTAATCGAATGCAAGTTGAATTCCCTGCCGAGATCCCTGCGGTCCCGACGTCGTCAGACCGTTCGCGCGCAAATCGGTCGAGCGCCCGCTGGGCGCTGGCGCGGCGCGTCGCGACGTTGCTGCTGATGGCGTTCATCGTGGTGGCTTCGGTTTACGCCGGCTTCAAGCTTCGCCGCTGGACGTGGGAGATGACCGACCCGATCCACTTCCGGGGCGACATCAACCGCGGCTACAACTGGGGCCGCGAGGCAGCCACGAACGGCTACGTGAACCTGTACGAGAAGATGAGCGTGCAGGAGGCCCACTGGGGCAACTGGCTCGACTACGCGCCGCTTCGCCTTGCGGTGATGACCGGCTGGGGCCATTGGACCAAGAGCAGGTTCCCCGAAGCCACGCGCTGGCAGGACGACTGGGAATTCAACAAGTTCGTCCTGCTGTTCAACACCGGCATGGAACTGCTTGGCGCGATCTGCGCGTTCCTGCTGGTGCGACTTTGGCTCGTGCGGGCGCACGGGTCGGCCAAGCCCTTCACCGGCTGGGGCGCGGGTCTGGCGGCAGGCCTGTTGTTCTGGTTCAACCCCGCCACGATCCTCAGCGCACACGGTTGGCCGACGTGGGACATGTGGATCATGCCGATGTACCTGCTGGCGATCCTGCTGGCCAGCCACAACTGGTGGTTCGCTGCGGGCGTGACGGTGGCGGCGGGCGCGCTGTTCAAGGGACAGCAGTTGACGGTCGCGCCGATCTTCCTCATCTGGCCGCTGATCATGTGGCGGTTCGACGCGATGGCAAAGTGGGCCGCCGGGCTCGTCTTCGGCATCGGCCTGCTGGCTTCCCCCTGGCTGGTGACGTACGTGCCCGCCGACGCGCTGGCCGCGATGCGTGCAGAGCAGGCAACGTATCGCGAGCCATGGGTGGTCTCGGATCTCAAGCTGCCCGACCGCCTCGTTGACGTGCCGGCGATCGCGTGGGTGATCGGCATCGCAATCGCCGCGACCGTCCTGCCGTTGCTGATGGCTCGCTTGCGTCGAGGGCGGTCGGACGGGCTTATCGACGGGCCCGACGGGCCCGACGGGCCCGATGATGCCGCCGACGTGCCAAATCGTTTCCGTTCTCCGCCCACCGCACTTCGGCTGGCAGCGGCGCGGTTTGAGGACAGTGGCGTGTGGCGCTACGTGGCGCTTGCCGTGGTGGCGGTGATCGCGGTGCTGTCGTTCGCGCTGATCCGGGCCGGCGGGGCGTCGCCCGCGGTGTGGTTCTGGCATGCGATGTTCGGCGTCGCGTGCATCACCAGCCTTGCGGTGGCAGTGGCAATCTCACCGCACGCCGCGATGTGGCCCGTGCGCGCCGGTGGCGCGTTGGTGGCGGTCGGCGTCGTCGTGTGGCCGTGGCTACGGGGTGACCACGGCGCGGCCTGGACCGACGGCCTGCTGCTCGCGACGCTGTTCGCGGTCGTGCTGCTGATCATCCGGCTGCGAAACGTCGGCATTCTGGCGGCGGCAGGCGTCGGAGCGTCGCTGTTGCTTTGCTCGACGCTGTTTAACGGTAGCGACGCGTGGTGGATCTGCGGGTGGAAGTACGGCACGTTTCACTGGCCATGGATGATCATGGGCCTGACCAGCAACCTGCCGGGCCTGCTCGCCGAGCGATTCAACTGGCCCAAGCAGGACACCACGACCGTTGTGTTCCAGTTGCCGGCCGAACTGCTGCTGGGGTACCCGAAGTTCGCGATCGACGTAACGATCAAGCAGTTCCTGGCCGCCCTTTATGCCGTCACACTGCTGCTGTCGGCGATCGGCGTCGGCCTGCAGGCGCGGCGGCGCGACCCGCGCATTCTGATCGCGTTCACGGCGCCATGGCTGATGTTCTTCTGCTTCCCGGTGCAGATCCACGAGCGCTACCTGCTGTACGCCGCCGGCGTCGGCGCGATTACCATCGGCGCGGGCGTGGGGCCGGCGTTGCTGACGGTGCTGCTGAGCATCTTCACGTGGATCATGACGATGCACGTGATGCTCGGCGGTGGTCGTGGGCGCGGCGTCAACGAGTTTGGCCGGCTGCTCGCCGAGACCTACCCGTCGCTGTTCTCGCCGACCGCTGGCCGCACGCTGCACAGCTTCATCCGCGGCACCCACCCCGACATCGCCTGGGCCATCCTGCTGATCGCCGGGATCTTCCTCTACCTGTCGCTGATGCCCTCGCGCCCGCGCGTGCGCCGCGACGGACTGATTCAGCCGGTGGAGTAAAGGTGGCCTTCTTCCCGTAGCATGGGCGTCTCGCCCATGCCTGTGGATTGGAATGAGGGTCGTGATTAGTGGCAAGCAGCGCTGATTAAGCGATCAGCCACTAATCCAATCTTTTGGCCTCACTCAATGCATGGGCGAGACGCCCATGCCACGGGAAGAACCCATTGCCACGATGTCGGCAACAGCTAACATCGGGTGCCTATGCGATATCTCGCCTCGTTGATGCTGGCCGTCTGTTGGGCGCTGTGGTTCGGGGGCATCATCATGCTGCTGATCGGCGTGATGGCGGTGTTCAAGGAGTTCCCACCCGAGCAGCGCACCACCGCCAGCAAGGCGACGGCGGCCATGTTCCGGGCGTACGGGTTTTACGAGCTGGCCGTCGCCAGTGGCGCGCTGATCGCGGCCGTCGTGCTGCGCCTCATTCAGCCGGCGAAGCTGCGGACGGCAATATTCGTACTGCTGGCGCTGGCGGCGCTGTTGGCGGCGGTCACGACCGGCATCGTCACGCCGAACATGGAAAAGCTGCGAATGGCCGGCGAAGGCACGACCGACGCGTTCCGCTCGCTGCACGGTCAGGCGATGATGCTGTTTTCAAGCCGCACGCTGTTGCTGCTGGTTGCAGGTGTGCTGCTGCCACTGGCGATTCAGCGGGAACCGCGCGACGCGTCAAACAGCGCCAGCAGTTGATCGGCCGCGATTTCCTCCGGCCGGCGCTTGGGGTCGAGCCCGACTTTCGCCAGCAGCTCATCCGCAGGCAGATCCGCATTCAGCAGCGCATTCCGCAGCGTCTTCCTGCGGGCGGCGAAGACCTGCTGTACGAAACGGCTGAACGCATTGCCGTTCTCGCCCAGCCGATCGCGCCGCACGAGCCGCACGAGCGCCGAATCGATCTTCGGCGCCGGCCAGAACGCCTGCGGCGGCAGCGTGCGCAGCACCTCGACGTCCGACAGCATGTTCACCACCACCGACAACGGCCCGTACGCTTCATCGTTGGCCACCGCGCGCAGTCGGTCAGCGACCTCTTTTTGCACCGTGAACGCCAGCGACGCCACCCCCACCAGCAGCAGTTCAATCACCAGCGGCGACGCGATGTTGTACGGTAAGTTCGCCACCAGCCGAACCACCTGCCCATTTGCCTGAGCCGCGCGAATGACCACCAGCAGATCGTCGTTCAACGCGTGCTTGCCCGCCAGCGCGTCGCCTTCGATTAAACGAAACGTTGCGCGGTCGGCGTAACGCTCGCGCAACATACCCGCCAGGTCGCGATCGATCTCGACGGCCACCACCTGCCCCGCGCGGGCGAGCAGTTCATCGGTAAGCGTGCCAGTGCCGGGGCCGACCTCGATCACCACGTCGTTCGGTCCGATCATGCCGGCATCGGCGATGAGGCGAACGAGGTTCTGGTCGATCATGAAGTTCTGACCGAACCGGTGCCGTGGGTGCGAGCCGGCCTGCGCGAGAAGCGATTGGATATCTTGCTTTGATTGGGCCACAGGGGAAGGAATCTAACCGGGAACCCCGCGCGACGCGATGCGCGAAACCCAAGCCCTTACCGGACTGGCCACTCCAGTGGCCAGTACGAATGACGGAAGAGCTTCGATGGTAGCGCTCACCTCGAACGTTTGGAATCACGTGCCAATGCGACGATATCGCGAGAGCACAAACTGGTACGCGCCATAGGCAATCAGGCCCAGCGCCACCAGGCCCAAGAGCCACGGGCCGAACGGTTGGCGTTCGAGCGTCGCCAGCGCGCCGCCCAAACCCTTGGCTTCGCTTGCGTCATACTGCCACGCAGCCACGATCAGCAGCGAGCCGATGATCGAGAAGACCACGCCGCGCGCGGCCAGTCCGAATCGGCTCACCTTGCGGACGATATCGCGCGTCCCGTTGCTCAGGTCGTCCAGGACCATCTGATCGCTCAGCTTCGCTTTCCAAGCGCGGACGAATTGAGCGATCCCGTACACGATGATCCCCACACCGATGGCCGCGATCAGCCACCGACCAAGCGGATACTCCATGATGGTTGCGGTCCACGATTGCGCGCCTGAGTCCTCTCCACCACCGCTCGACCGCCCCACCAGCATTCGCGCAGCGGCCAGAAAGAGCGACGCGTGGATCACGCCACTGATGAAGAACCCGGCCCGCTTCAGCATGGCCTTGCGGTCGTTCCCTTCTTGCTCGGGATCTTCAACGGCCCGCACGAACTGGAAGATCGAGTACCCGATCAACCCCACCGCCACGACGCCCAGAAGAAATTTGCCGAACGGCTGTTCGATCAGTGTCTGCAGCGCCCCCCGCGAACCGGTCGCCCGACCACCAACTCCCAACGCACTCGCAGCGGCAAGCAAACCCACCACGACGTAGAGCGTCCCTTTGGCCGCGTATCCGATGCGTGCGAGCTTGGCGAGGAACGGACGAGCGTGATGCCGGGCATCACGCGCGTGCGACGCGATTTGCGATGGAATCGTGGACATCGGCGTCCTCCTTAAACGTAGACGTGAGGGAACCAGTCGCTGCACGCAACCCATGCATTTTGCGTGCCAACGCGGTTCAGCCTGCCCAGGAGGTCATCTTGCTGATGTACTTTGATCGACCGCGACAGTTCAGGAACGCCTTCGTCGCAACTGACGCAGCCGAGCCTGCTAGGGATTTGTGGCCCCCGTGTAGCTCCCAGCCAGGATGATGGTGCCCGTCACCTCGTCTACCACCGTAAACAAAAATGGGCGATTGGCGGTGAAATTGACCGGTTGGCCGATCGCGCCGACGTCGTACATCGCCCCTTCAGAGGTCGCATGGCCTGCGCCAGCCTCGTTGATTGAGAGGCTGCATCCTTGTGCGAAGGTGACCTGTCCCGATTCGTCACTGCCCTTCATCGCGGCGCGGGGCGACCGCACGACGAAGCGCGGCAGCGCGAGCGTGACGGCCTTCACGGGGTAGGTCGCCACCCAGCGCTCTCGAACGGCCTCGTTGTCGCTCTCCGGTGACGCCGCCTCCCACGCCGCCAGCGCTTCCTTGGACGCGGTCGCCTCCTTCATCCACTGCTGCAACCGCTCGGCAGACAGCGTCGCGCGCAGCTTCGTCAGGTCGCCACCGGCCAGCGGCATCATCACGACCAGCTTGTAGTGCGGCTCTGAATCATCATCCACCGCAGCGGTGAACGGGACGGCGGTCAGCTCGACATCCGCATTCTTCAGGTACGGCAGGTTCGCAAGGCGGTGCATAAAGGGCAGCTCAACCGTTGTGCCGTCGGCATTGGTGAACGGCGCGGGCTTGGTTTGGGCCGGGTCGAAGCGGTCCGCCCAGGCGGCGCGGAAGATGACGCCGTCGGTCACCAGCGTTGTGGGAAGGCCGGCCAACCGGCCCGGCTGCGACACCTCGTCGCGCGTGTTCTGCAACACCCAGCTATCCACCTCACCGGCGGCCACACCTCTATTGCTAAGGTCCAGCGGACGCGCCATGACGCCAAGCAACTTCTCGAGTCGGGCAGCCTGAGCCTTGTCCACGATGCGTGGGTTCACCGACGACCAGAACGCCGTCGCCAACTGCAGTTGCGGCATGCGATCCGCCTGCCCGTCGAGCGCCAGGAAATCGCAAAGCACCTTTAACGGGGCTGGCTCGACCGGCCCCTTCTTGTCCAGGCGCTGCGCGATCTCGGCCGCCTTTGCGTAGCCGATGGGTGAGAAGACCGTCCCAGCTTCCGCCCCTGACTGCGCCGCCCACAGCCCCACGCCAATGCGGTTCGCGTGCACGGCCGAGTTAGTCAGCGTCGGCTTTCCGCTTGGCGACAGCGTGGCACTGGCGAGTCGCGCGCCCGGCCCCTTGCTTGGCTTGGCTTCATCGGAGAAGACGCTCTGCCCCAACGACAACGAGGCGGAGAGTCCAAGGACCGCACAAGCCACGGCAGTTCGAATCATGGTGAGGACTCCAGAGGTGCAAAATTGGACGGTGGTCGACCGGCGCCGCGCCACCCTCCAAACATACCTCACGGAATCGTCGCCCGCTTTACGATTCACGCCATCGGTCTGCCCATTTCGCGTCCGGCGGATCAGCGGGTATCATTTGCGGTTAACGATGAAATCTCACGAGGTCATTCGGCAGGCGGTGGACGAACCGGGGGTAAAGGCAGTGGCGGCGGCACTGAAGGTGTCGGCGGCGCTCGTCTATAAGTGGTGCGAGGCACCGGCGGCCAGTGACGACCCGGACCAGTCCGGCGCGCGCAACCCGCTCGACCGCGTCCGCGACATGTACCACCTGACCAAGGACATCCGCCTGATCCGCTGGCTCTGCAACGAGGCCGGTGGCTTCTACGTCGCCAACCCGGTGCCGCAGACCGCCCCGGACATCGACGCCGCCATCTTCGGCGAGACGCGCGGCATGGTCCGCGACTTCTCGGAACTGCTCGATGTCGTCACCAGTTCAATCGAGCACGACTCCCACATCGACGCGAAGGAAGCCGACGAGATCCGCCAGAAGTGGGAAGACCTGAAGGCCTGCGTCGAACGGTTCGTCATCAGCTCTGAAAAGGGACACTACCGCACCGAGCGCTAGTCGGCCCTGCAGTTGGGCGGAAATGCTCGTGCGCCAGCAGCCGTAGATGTAATATCGACGGCGCGCTTGTTGATCAGTTTCTATCGACCGGAACGCTCGGGTCTTCCATGGGCGCGTCGGTCTCGCGCGGTTTCGATGGCGCGTCGACCGCGGCCTTCATCATTTGACCGTGCAGCAGCGTCAGCACCTCGCGCATCGAGCGATGCCGGTCGGCCCGAATGTCGACCGCCAGCGCGTTCAACACCGTGGCCTGACGGGTGATGCCACCCACTCGGCCTTCGATCGCGCCGGAGTTCTCGGCGTTCGATAGCGTCCCGATCACCACCTGCCAGCCGTCGGCTGCGCGGCGAAGCACGACGGGGGGCTCATTGGGTTGGCCGAGGGTCGCGGTGTCGCCGGTGATCTGCTCGTTGGCGGACTCGATGCGGTCCAGGGCGGCGGCGTGGACGGTGTCGGGGTTGTTTAGGGCAAGGTCGGCCTCGGCCTTTCCGAATTGCACTTCCGCCGCCTGCCGAAAGCTTGCCAGTGCGACGGCCAGTTCGATCGTCGCGTCGACCATCCGCCGATCGACTTCCGACCCGTTGAAGATCAAGCCGCGCAACGCATCGGCATCCCCCTGATGCAGCGCCACCGCAAACGAGCGAACCGTCGACCGCGGCGACGAACGGTCGACCGCGACCGGAGCGGTCGTCGCGGCTTGCGTCGCAGGTTGGGTTGCGGCGGATTGCGCGACCGCAGTCGAACCGGCGATTCCCACCGTAAGAAAAACGGCGCAGGGGCGAGCGATAAGCGATAAAAGGCGTCCGCGGAATGTCATTGGCTTACCTTGGTTTGTAGCGGATCGGGTGGGAACGGTCCACATGGATTATCCGCTCGCTGCGCGCATCGCGTGGCGGCCGCCACCGACGTGGCGACCCCCGGGTGCCGAGCATTGGCCGCCCCCTCGCGCGAGGGCATCGTCGGAGGTAGTTGTGTCGGGACGGCAGGCACAGTATGATTCCCTGCCCGTTTTGTGCGGGTCTGAATCTTGCTGAATAGAGGTTGATATGTCGCTGGATCGTAGTTTGAAGAGCGCCAGCTCGCTGGTTCGTCACCGTAACGTGCTGAGCCGCGCCGAGCGCCTGGACATCCTGAAGGACGCGGAGAAGTGGGACGAGAGCAAGCCGGTCTACGGCCTGCCCAAGGTCGGCCACCGCAAGCAGACGGTCGGTAAGGCCGTGAAGAAGGAAGCAGAGGGCGATGAGGCCGCAGCCCCCGCCAAGGGTGGCAAGGGTGGCAAGGCCGCTCCCGCCGCCGCTGCGGCACCTGCTGCTGGCGCCAAGGGCGCCGCTGCTGCCCCCGCGAAGAAGGGCAAGTAGGTCGATCGGGTTATGGGGTTGAGCGTGGTGTGCGCGATGCTGCCCGGTTGCTTGCCATAAAAGTGGCAGGTCCGGTCGATGCGACACGACCGTTCGACTTGTTCACCCGTCTCCGTCTATCTCGCTAGCGCCATTCGCCGACGCCGGGCTTGCCGCTTCAGCGGTGAGCATCTTCGAGGTCACCCGACCTCCCCGCGTCGCGTGATCCGCCAGCGTACATAAGGCGCGAGGACCGACGATTGAATTAGACAGAGGACCGTCCCCATGCTTGGCATCGCCAGCGTGGGGACGGTCCTCTGTCGTCAATGGTTGGTTCCTCGCGAACGTCTATGCGTTCCCCAGCCGACTTTGTCTCTCGCCGCGCGATGGGTGTCGATGCCTCGGGCATCCGCAAGGTCTTCGACCTCGCCGCCAAGATGAAGGACCCGATCAACCTCTCGATCGGCCTGCCCGACTTCGACGTCCCCGAGATCGCCAAAGACGCCGCCATCGAGGCCATCCGCAGCGGCCAGAACCGCTACACGCAGACCCAGGGCATCGCCCCACTGCGCGATCGGTTGCGGGCCGACCTGTCGACCGAGTTTGGCCGGGATGTGGGGGACGTGCTGATCACCAGTGGCGTGTCGGGTGGCCTGCTGCTGGCGATGCTGGCCATCGTAGACCCCGGCGACGAGGTCGTCTTCCTCGACCCCTACTTCGTCATGTACAAGCACCTGGTGACGATGGCCGGCGGCAAGTCGGTGGTCGTCAACAGCTACCCGAGCTTTACGTTCCCCGCCGACGAGGTTGAAAAGACCATCACGCCGCGCACGAAGGTGTTGATCCTGAACTCACCCAGCAACCCGACCGGCACGGTGATGAGCGAGACCGACGTGCGGGCCGCCGTCGAGATCGCGCGCCGGCACGACTTGCTGCTGCTGTCCGACGAGATCTACGAGCCCTTCCTGTACGACCAGACGCGCGGCCTGCCCAGCCCGGCGAAGTCGTACGAGAACACGCTGGTGCTGCGCGGCTTTTCCAAGAGCCACGCGATGACCGGCTGGCGCCTCGGTTACGCCGCCGGGCCGGAACAGATCATCTCGCAGATGACCAAGCTGCAGCAGTACACGTTCGTCTGCCCGCCCAGCCCCTTGCAGTGGGCGGCACTGAAGGCGATGGACGTGGACATGAAGCCGCACGTCGACGCTTACCGGCACAAGCGCGACATCGCCTACGACATGCTCTCGGGCAAGTTCGAGGTCGAACGGCCGGGCGGCGCATTCTACATCTTCCCCAAAGCCCCCGCCGGTGTGACCGCCAGCGAGTTCGTCGCCAAGGCAATCGAGAACAACGTCCTGATCATCCCCGGCAACGTTTTCAGCGACCGCGACACCCACTTCCGCATCAGCTACGCGACGACGGACGATCGGCTGAAACAGGGCTGCGAGATCCTGCGCAGCCTGGCTTGAAGCTGACTCCTGGGTGTTTCGCGGGCTCCGACCGTGGCATGGGCGTCTCGCCCATGCGTGTCATGAAGCCAAGCGATTGACTTGGTTCATTGCCGCGCTGTCGAAGCAGACCCCACCAATAGAGTCGCTTGTTCCCACCGCATGCGCGGGCGAGACGCCCATGCCACGGGAAGACAGCCCAAAGACTGGCGGACTAAACATGTCGCTTCGCGCGCAAATGTCATCCCGATGGGAGCCTCAGGCGACCTGAGGGATCTCGAATCACGGGCGGTTCTGGGCCGCGAGAGATGGGTCAGGTCGGCAAGCCTCCCATCGGGATGACACGTCCCTCGATAACGAAGGGGGTTCGTCCGGTGGCCTTGAGGCCTCCATCGGGATGACACCGGTAAATGATCCCGCTAGGGGTTCGGTCCGCTGGCTTCCCTCAAGGGCAGCCGCTCGCCCAGTAGGTCGCATCTACCCCACCGTGCCCATCCGCTTCCAGTTCGGTTGAAAAGCGACGTTCGGGGGTGGAATTTCCCCGGCGTATGCCCGTATCATGGATGTTCGCCTAATGGCGAGAGGCACGGCTGGCGCAACGACTTGCCGTGCGGGACTTAAGGAAGACCAATCTATGTCCGAGCAACGCCCCGATCGTCAACAGCCACCGCGCAAGCCGGGTCGTCCCGGCACCACCCCCGCCGGACTTAAGTTCCGCGGGCTCTTTGGGTGGTTCCTGTTCATCGCGCTGGGCATCATGTTCGTGGTCCTCGTCAACAAGAGCGACAACAAGCACAAGGCCGTCGACCTCAGCCAGTTCAATCAAGCGTTGGTCAGCGGCAACGTGAAGGTCGTCGAGATCGAAGGCGACATCGTCCGCGGTCAGTTCGTCACGCCGATCAAGGTGCAGTTGGCCGGCTCGACGCAGATCGAAGACGTCGAGTTCTTCCAGACCGCAGTGCCGCAGGGCGTCTCGACGTCGTGGCAGTTCTCGCAGTACATCTTGGACAAGGCCGGAGCGGCGACGCAGGTGAAGGCGCGGAACCCCGACACGTTCCTCGTGAACCTGCTCATCAACATGATCCCCTGGCTGTTGATCCTGCTCTTTATCTGGTTCTTCGTCTTCCGCCAGTTGCGCAGCAACGGTGGCGCCGGTGGAATGCTCGGCAACTTCGGGCGCAGCAAGCACAAGATCACCAGCAAGGAACACACGAACGTCACCTTCGACGACGTGGCCGGCATTGAGGAGGCCAAGGACGAGGTGATGGAGATCGTCGAGTTCCTGAAGAACCCGAAGAAGTTCCAGCGTCTCGGTGGCCGCATCCCGCGCGGCGTCATGCTCGTAGGCGAGCCCGGCACCGGTAAAACCCTGCTCGCCAAGGCGATCGCCGGCGAGGCGGACGTGCCGTTCTTCAGCATCAGTGGTTCGGACTTCGTCGAGATGTTCGTCGGCGTGGGCGCCAGCCGCGTGCGCGACTTGTTCAAGCAGGCGAAAGACAACTCGCCGTGCATCATCTTCCTGGACGAAATCGACGCCGTCGGCCGTCGCCGTGGCAGTGGGTTTAGCAGCGGTGGTCACGATGAGCGCGAGCAGACGCTGAACGCGATCCTCGTCGAGATGGACGGCTTCGATACGAACGATCAGGTCATCCTCGTCGCCAGCACCAACCGCGTGGACGTGCTCGACCCCGCCCTCACTCGCCCAGGTCGTTTCGACCGCCAGGTGACGGTTCCACTGCCCGACGTGAAGGGCCGCCTGGAAATCCTGAAGGTTCACAGCCGCAAGGTAAAGCTTGGGCCGCAGACCGATCTGGCCCGCTTGGCCAAGGCCACGCCCGGCTTCAGTGGCGCGGACCTGGCCGCCATCATCAACGAAGCCGCGCTGGGCGCGACGCTAGCGGGCAAGGAATACATCGAGCAGGACGACATGGAAGAGGCCCGCGACAAGGTGCGCTGGGGCCGGGCCAAGAAGAGCCGCGTGATCGACGAGAAGGACAAGGTCGCCACCGCGTATCACGAGGCCGGCCACGCCGTCATCCAGCATTTGCTGCGTCCGGATTCCGATCCGATTCACAAGGTCACGATCATCCCGCGCGGCAACTACGGTGGCGCGACGATGGCGCTGCCCGAGAAGGACCGCACCAGCTACAGCAAGAAGTGGTGCCTTGCCTTCATGAAGGTCTGCTTCGCCGGCCGCATTGCCGAGCAGCTATTCTGTGGCGACATCAACACCGGCGCAATCGGTGACATTCGCCAGGCCACCGGCGTCGCCCGCCGAATGGTGCGTGACTGGGGCATGAACGACCGCCTGGGCTTCGTCTACTACGGTGACGACGACAGCAAGCCGTCCATGTTCGGTGAGTTCGGCGGCAACCGTGAGTACAGCGAAGAGGTCGCCAAGCAGATTGACGAAGAGGTCAAGAAATTGATCGACACGCTGTACGAAGAGACGCGCGTGATGATCGAAGCGAATCGCGACCGCGTCGACGCGTTGGCCAAGGCGTTGGTCCGCTACGAGACGCTGGACACGAACGACGTCGACCGCATCATGCGTGGCGACAACCTGACCAAGCCGACCGTCTCCGATTTGCTCGAGATGGAAGGCCGCCGCGGCACAGTGATTCAACCCGGCCCCACCGACGCCGCCCCGGACATCAACCCGGGCTTGGGTGGCGGTCCGCTGCCGAGCCCTGGTTGATAGCAGGTTGGCAACTCTTGAATGACAGGTACTGGGACGAACGGCAACGTTCGTCCCTTTTTCGTTAGCGAGGCTCGCCACCGACCAGTTGTCATCCCGAAGGGAGCGGTAGCGACCTGAGGGATCCCCACGGCCGCGAACCGTCCGAAGTTCGAGCTCCCTCAGGTCGCCTGAGGCTCCCTTCGGGATGACAACCGGGCGCGAGGGGACAGACAGAGTTTCGTCCGCCAGCTTTAAGTCTGCGTTCGAAGTGACAGTCTGCTTGAGCCTCGCAGCCGCCGGACCTCCGAAGGCCTCCCTCGACTCCCACATCCCACGACTCGCGCAGATGATTCCGCCCCCGTTTTCGCTACAATGCGGTTGCGCTCAAGAGAAAAGGAAGACTGCATTGGCCCAGGCCGACATCATCATCGCAGACGACAAGCTGCTGCCGCAGGCGGTGGAGCTTTACAACTCCGTGTTTCGCCCGAAGCGCGAGTTGGACTTCTTCAAACGGCGGTTCATGGGTCGCTACAACCCGCTGACGCTGATTGCCCGCGTCGACGATCGGCCGGTGGGGTTCTGGATCGGCTTTGAGCTGAAGCCGGGCATGTTTTATCACTGGCTGGGCGCCGTCGCGCCCGACTTCCGCCGAAAGGGCATCGGCCGGCAGTTGCAGGAAGCGCAGCAGGCGTGGGCGAAGGATCACGGGTACGAGTACGTGCGCTGCGAGTGCATGAACCATCAGCGGGAGTTCACGCACTTCGCGATAACGATGGGGTACGACATCGTCGGCGTACGGTGGGACTCGACGCACGCCGACAATTTGATCGTCTTCGAGAAGAACCTAATCGAGTAGCGACGCCTGCTCGGCATGCAACGTCGCCGCGGGTGCCTCGACCGGTTGCGCAGCGACCATCGGTCGGTCGGACGACGGGCGGAGGTGACGCTCGACCTCGGCCTCACCCGACCGGGCCATCGCCATGGCGTAGACGCTGCCAACGATGGCGAGCACGGTCAGGGGAAACAACAGTTCGCGAAGCCGATCCATCATGGTCAATCCGATCTTAACGAAACGTTAACACGCGTGTAAGGTTGAAACCGGACGCATTTCCATCCTGGCTGCGCTGTTCGAACGGCCCGCGTCGCCCACTGGTGATGGGCGTGCTGAACGTGACGCCCGACAGCTTCAGCGACGGGGGCCGCTACGCCGACCCTACGATCGCCATCGCCACCGCGGCGCAGATGGTCACCGACGGCGCCGATCTGATCGACATCGGTGGCGAGTCGACGCGGCCGGGCTCACAGCCCGTGCCCGCAGCCGAGCAGATCCGCCGGGTGACACCGGTCATCGCCGGCATTATGGCGGCCGGTCTGCCTGTCACCCTCTCTATCGACACAACGCGGGCCGAGGTTGGGCAGGCGGCGCTGGACGCCGGCGCGACGGTGCTGAACGACATCTCCGCCGGTCTGGACGACCCCCAAATGCTGCATTTGGCGGCCAAGCGGCGGGTGCCGATCGTCCTGATGCACATGAAGGGCACCCCCGCCGACATGCAGGCGTCACCGAGTTATTCGGACGTGGTGGCGGAGGTTTCGCAGTTCCTGCTCGCCCGCGCCACCGCGGCCATCCACGCGGGTGTGCCGGTCGAGCATGTGCTGCTCGACCCCGGCATTGGGTTCGGGAAGACGATGACGCACAACCTGCAGCTACTGGCGGCGCTGCCAAGGCTTGCGGCGTTGGGCCATCCGTTACTGGTCGGCACGAGCCGGAAGAAATTTATCGGGACGTTGACCGGTGACGACCACCCCGCCGACCGCGTCTTCGGCACCGCGGCGTCGGTCGGTTGGGCCATTGCCAACGGTGCCGCGGTCGTCCGCGTGCACGACGTCGGCGCGATGGTGAAGGTCGTACGTGTCGTGCGCGCGATCCTCGATCCGGCGCAGGCGGATCAAATCGTTGATAATCGATAAGACCGTGACGCCATCGATTTCGAATCGAAGACCACGGGCAAGCCCGTGGCCATGTGGGGGAAACGGGCGTTGCGCCGGTTCAAACGTCTTACCGCGTGGCGTTATCTCGCGTTGCTGGCTATGATTCCGCACGATTTCGGCGTCACTTTGCCGATCATAAATTTGCGACGGGCGCCTTGCGTGGCGCCGGCCGTCCTCTGATCGTCTGCCCGGGTGCAATGAAAGAGCTGTTCCGCAACCTCGAGAACTACATCCGCTCCGTCGGCTACTACGGCTGGGGCGCGGTCTTCATCGAACTGCTGCTGATCGGCACGGTCGTCTACTACATCCTGCGCTTCCTGCGGGGCACGCGCGGGGCGCGCATGCTCAAGGGCATCGCCCTGCTGCTGATCGTCCTCTTCGTCGTCGTGCGGCTCGGCGACCAGCGGTTCGGCCTGGAACGGCTCGACTTCCTCTTCCGCCAGTTCCTGGGCATCGCCTCGATCGCGGTCATCGTCGTCTTCCAACCCGAACTCCGCCGGGCGCTCATGCGCCTCGGCGAGACGCGCCTGTTCCGCGGTTTCAGCAAGCAGTTGGACGAGGAGATCGAAGCGCTCGTAGAATCGGCGACGTTCCTCAGCAAGCGCAAGATCGGGGCCCTGGTCGCGATCGAGCGCGACGTCGGCCTCGGTGGTATAGCCGAGAGCGGCACGAAGCTGAACGCCGATTTGTCGTCGGACCTGTTGAACACGATCTTCTGGCCCAACAGCCCGCTGCACGACCTGGGCGTCATCGTCAGCCAGGGTCGCATCGCGTACGCGGGCGTGCAGTTCCCGTTGGCCGAGTCGGGCGATCTGGAAAAGGACCTCGGCAGCCGCCACCGCGCCGCGGTGGGCATGAGCCAGGAAAGCGACGCGGTCATCATGATCGTCTCCGAAGAGTCGGGCGACATCAGCATTGCCGAGCGCGGCATCCTGTTCCGCAAGCTCACGGTCGACGCGCTGCGTGGCATGCTGACCGACCTGCTCGGCCGGGCCGTCACGAGCGACGATCCGCAGTTGAAGACCGCCAACGAGGCTTCGCACGAGGATTGAGACGACTTAGAATCGGATTTGCGGTAACGACGTTCCTGTCATCCCCATGGCCAAGCAAGACCTCCCATCCTCTGCCGTCAGCTTCGCCCGTCGAGCGCGGCGAAGCGCGCGCTCGTGGGCGCGCACGCGGTTCACGCGCGAGCAGGTCTGGAGCACCACCAAGAGCCTGGCGTGGATCACGCCGCTCACGATCCTGATCTGGGTGTACGCCGAGCGCGAGCAGGTGCGCCCCCCGGTCAAGCAGGCCATCCCGTTCCAGATCCGCACGTCCGACGCACGGCAGGTCGTCACCGTGCTGCGCCCCGAAGGTGAACAGACGATCTTGGCCGAGCTGCAAGGCCCGCAGCAGGCGATTGAAAACGTCGTGCGCAACCTGGTGCCCAGCGACGCCGGCCCCGGCCCGGTCATCGTGCTGCCAAGCACCCTGCTCGGGCAGCGTGAGATCCCGACGTCGCTCATCCGCGAGTCCGACTTCTTCCAGAACAGCGGCGTGCTGATCTCCAACGAGTCACCCCTGACGCTGCTGGTGCGTGTGGACAAACTGGTGGACGTGGAACTGGAGGTCCGCCCACCGGAAGGCATGGACAACTTCATCACGCCACCGAAGTTTGAGCCGCGCTACGTGAGGGTGACGCTGCCGCAATCGGTGAAGGACCAAGCCGCCGCCGACAACCCCCTGACCGCCGTCGCCGAACTGGGACGGTTCGACGCCATCCGCACGCCCGGCGCCAAGACGTTGACGGACGTGCCGGTTTCCATCGTGGGCATGCGCGACGTGCCGAGCATCACCATCGACCCCCAGCGCGTCACGGCCCACGTGAACGTGCGCAACGCGGAACGCGAGTTCAAGATTTCGTCGGTGCCGGTCTGGGCGCTCTACCCGCCGGTACTTCAGGGTAAGTACGTCGCCCGCATTTCGCCGGACTTCGAGTTCATTCGGGACGTGGTGGTGACGGGCCCGGAAGACATCATCAAAGCGATCGAAGCCAACAACACCGACCTTCGCCCCAAGGCGATCCTCGACGTGCTGCCGGAAGACATCAACAAGGACGTCATCGAACGCGAGGTGCGCTTCGACATGCCGCCCGGCGTGAACGTTCAGAACAAGCAGCAGAAGGTGACCTTCAGGTTAGAACCCATCCCCGTCGTGCCGTAGCTTAGCCATCTCGCAGCCAAGTCGCAGAGCTCCCCTCCGGTCCCTCTCCCGGTACTCCGGGAGAGGTTAGGTGAGGTTGATTTCGAACTGCAGAGGGCCCACGAATAGGCACGCCTCTTAGCTTCCACGGCCGATCGGTATACAATCGGGGGACATGGACGACGCTCAGACCTACGTGCAAACTCTCGGAAAGTCCGCCCGCCGGGCCGCGGCGCAGTTGGCGACGCTGAACGGCGACGCGAAGGTCGCCGCCCTTACCGCGATGGCGGCGGCGCTGCGCGCGTCGAAGGCAGCGCTGATCGAGGCCAACGCCAAGGACTTCGCCGCCGCCGAGGCCGCCGATCTGGCGCCGGCGCTGGTGAAGCGCCTGCTGCTGGACGACAAGAAGGTCGAATCGATGGCCAAGGGCGTCGAGGAGATCGCCGCCCAGGTCGATCCGGTCGGGCAGGTGATTGAGGGGTTCAACCGGCCCAACGGGCTGCGCATCACGAAGGTGCGCGTGCCACTGGGCGTCGTGCTGTTCTTCTACGAAAGCCGCCCAAACGTGACGAGCGACGCGGCCGCCCTTTGCATCAAGAGCGGCAACGCGATCATCCTGCGTGGTGGCAAAGAGGCGTTCCACTCGAACAAGGCGATCACCGCCATCATCGCTGCCGCGCTCGATAAGGCCGGCATCGATCCGGCGGCCGTCCAACTGGTGGAATCGACCGACCGCGCGCTCGTGCCGCAGCTATTGAAGCTCGACAAGTACATCGACCTGGTCATCCCACGCGGCGGTGAGAACCTCATACGCGCCGTCGTAAAAGATTCGACCATTCCCGTGCTGAAGCACTACACCGGCAACTGCCACATTTACGTCGACATCGCCGCCCGGCAGTCCGAAAAGCTCGTGCGCGACGTTTGCGTGAACTCCAAGACCAGCTACCCCGGTGGCGCGGTCTGCAACGCCGTCGAGCACCTGCTGTTCCACAAGGACGTCGCTGCCGAACTACTGCCGAAGGTCTGCGCGGACCTGGCCGCCAAAGGCGTTGAAGTGCGCGGCGACGACCGCTCGCGGCAACTCTGGAAGGACGCCAAGCCCACGACCAGCGAGGACTGGGACACGGAATACCTGGCGTTCATCGTCAGCACAAAGATCGTCGACAGCATGGACGACGCCATCGCCCACATCAACGAGCACGGCAGCCACCACACCGATGCCATCCTCACCACCGACCTGTCGGCCGCCCAGCGGTTCGTCCAGCAGGTCGACAGCGCCAGCGTCATGGTCAACGCCAGCACCCGCTTCGCCGACGGTGGCGAGTACGGCCTGGGCGCCGAAATCGGCATCAGCACCGACAAACTCCACGCCCGCGGCCCGATGGGCGCCAACGACCTGACGACCTACAAGTGGGTCGTCACCGGCGAAGGTCATGTGCGGTAAGAGACTCATCCCTGGTGTGAGTCATCCCGTTCAAACACCGTCATCCTAACGAACACGGCCGCGTCCGGTCTTCACCGTAGCATGGGCGTCTCGCCCATGGTGTCGGTACACCGACACGTCGGATGGTACACCATCCGAAACAGCAATCGCGCCAGCGAAGGATTTGCCAGCACCAATGGACTTGAAGATCGCTAGCGCTCGTTCCTCGGACGGCGTACCGTCCGACACCGCGGGGTACCGCGGCTCCATGGGCGGGACGCCCATGCTACGGTCGGAGCGGACCCGGCACCGTTCTTAACACCCTCTTAGGATGACGATCAGTGGCAGGGTCGCGTCAATCTCATTCGATCGCATGGGTTTCTCGGCCCCAGATGACCGAGCAGAACCACAAAGCCGCAAAGACACGAAGGATGCACGAAGGTCATCTTTGAGATTCGGTGCCTGGGGTTTGTTTGGCATTGGGGCTTGGGATTCCGAGTCTCCCTCCCTTCCTGTCACCGATCTGAAATTTTGTTGACATAGGTAATCTGCGCCATATCCTATCCCTGTCACTTGAGGTGATTTTCATTGCCGAGAGTGACAATGGGCTGGCCGGCCACTGCAGGGATGCAAGAAGTGGCTGGTTTATATTCGAATGGGCTTCGGGGCGGTGACCGCCTTGCTCGGCTCCCCCTCCCCGAAAATTGACTGGCTTGCATTGTCGACCGATCGCAGCGGGCAACACTGCGATCATCGCTACGGCGCGGCGTGCGGGTTCGTCGGGGCATTTCGTATCATGGCACGAAATCCAATTCTGGATCTTCCCTTAAGCGACGTCATGCGATCGGAGATCGCGCTGCCGTTGCAACACGTTTTGAACCTCTACACGGTCGGCAACTTCCTCAACGCGTGGCGCAACCCGCGTAACCACGCCGGCATCGAGCGCGTCTTCGACACGCCGCACCAGGCCCGGCACGCCGTCGCCGTGTGCGCCGCGTGGCTCGGCATCAACACGCACGCGTCGGTCGAATCCGTCCCCGCGTGGTGGGTGCAGGACACGACCGCCCCCGCGACCGGCAACGGCCTGAGCGCCTAAAGGCTGGCGGACGAAACCCACGCTGCGTTGATCAGGGACGTGTCATCCCGACGGGAGGATTGCCGACCTGAGGGATCTCCCCCGGCCGAGAACTGCCATCGATTGAGATCCCTCTGGTCGCCTGAGGCTCCGATCGGGATGACAAGTGCGCGGGAGGCGACAGAGTTTCGTCCGCCAGCCCAAGGTTCTCGATCCCCAAACTGACCGATCGTCCGCATCCTGTGATTCTACGGGACCGCCACCCCTGCGCCCCGCCGTCGCTCTTCTGTAGGACAGGCATTCCTGCCTGTCTTTCCCCCGTCTGCTTCTCCCCCCGTATTCTTTTTTCTTCTGTGGCACAGGCATTCTTGCCTGTGTCTCTTTCTGTCTCTCCTTTTCGTGGGACGGACATTCTTGTCCGCCAAGCCGCGGAGCCGCGACGGTGAAGAGGCAGAGACGCGAAGGCGCGAAGGACACGAAGGCGGACGCGAAGAAATGCGGATGGTGTTGCGCCGAACCCGGGTCTTCTGCGCAGCGCATCCGTGGAGATGGATAGCGTGTTCTTTGACAACCGAATAGCCGACGCGCGTTACATGTCGCACCCCATTCTCCCCACCCGATGTTGCACAATGGTGCATAATGGTGCCCGGTTTCGCGTTTTGCCTTACCCAAACCGCCGTCATGACACGGGGGCCCCTGATTTTTTCGCCCTACTTCGCGTCCTGCTTCGCGCCTTCGCGTCTCTGTTGCATTTATGAAAGCGCAACGCGTAAAGAGAAACAGACAAGAATGTCCATCCCGCCGGGAAAGGGAAGGCAGAAGAGACACAGGCAAGAATGCCTTTGGCACGGAATACGGGGGAGAGGAAGACTGGGGGAGAGACAGGCAGGAATGCCTGTCCTACAGAAGAGGATAGGAGAAAGAGAAGCGCCGCCGCGCGATACTCGGTCGCGAGAGTTACTGACCGTCACCGAACCGGCGGACGAGGTCCACGAACATCCGCATCCCGACTTCCACCGCGCCATCCGCGAAGTTGAAGTGCTCGTTGTGCAGCGGATATGACACCTTCGCCTCGACGGCTTCAACACCGATCAGAAAGAAACAGCCGGGCACTTGCTGCAGGTAGTACGCGAAGTCCTCACCGCCCATGCTCGGCCGGCCGACGGGCAGGAAGTGAGCGGCGCCAACCGTCGTTCGCGCGACGCGTGCGACGTAGTCGGCCATCTGCGGGTCGTTGATCGTGGGTGGGTAACCTTCGGCCCATTCGAACTGCAGCGTGCAGTCGTTGGCGGCGGCGATGTGGTGACAGCGGCGTTGGATCGATCGCGCGATCGCAACGCGCTGCTCGGGCAACAGCGTGCGGGCGGTGCCTTGGATGGTGGCGCTATCCGGGATGATGTTCGTGGCGCTACCTGCGCGGATGACGCCGACGGTAACCACTGCCGACGCACCCGGGTCGGTCTCACGGCTGACGAACTGCTGGAGGTTCAGAACCGCCTCGCACGCGGTGACGATCGGGTCGCGACCGAGGTGTGGAAACGCGCCGTGACACCCCCGGCCGACGAACGTCGCGCGGAAGTTGTCCGTCGCCGCCAGCAACGGGCCCGGCTTCGTCGCGACCGTACCCACCGGCAGCCCCGGCCAACCGTGCAGCCCGAAGATTGCGGTCACCTTCGGGCCGATGCGACCGTCCAACACACCTGCATCGCAAAGCACCTCACCCCCACCGCCGCCCTCTTCGGCCGGTTGAAAGATGAGCTTCACGCAGACCGGCAGTTCGTGCTCGCGCGACTTCAGGACGGCAGCCGCGCCGAGCAGCGTCGCGGTGTGACCATCGTGCCCGCAGGCGTGCATTCGCCCCTCGTGGATGCTGGCGTAAGGAACGCCGGTCCGTTCGACGATCGGCAGCGCATCGATGTCGGCCCGCAGCGCGACGCACGGCTTGGCGGTGTCACCGAACCACGCGATCGTCGCCGTCTCCGCCTCGGGCACACCGTCGACGTGGTGGATGTTCAGCCGATCCAGCTCCGCCCGAATCGCAGTGGCGGTTTTGAATTCCTGATAGCCCAGTTCCGGAATGCGATGCAGTTGATGGCGCAGCTCGACCGCGTGCTGGACCGCAGAGGTGAACAGGGTGTCGGTCGTCATCGGCAAACCTCTCGCAGCAGACTCACCGTCAGAAAAATATCATCCCGCGGCCGCCGCGGTCATACGCCTGCTTCCCCTTACGCCATCGGCAGTTCCGCCTGTATCAGCGCTGGTCGCCCCGGCCGCTCGAATAGCCGTGTTTTATACGTCGGAATCGTCACCATCGGTGAATTCCGAAGCTCACCATCATCCAGCTTGAACGCCCAACCGTGCCACGGGCAGACGGCACAACCGGCATCGATATAACCGGCCGACATTGCCCCACCGGCGTGCGGGCAGGCGTTGTCCATCACGAACGGTTTGCCATCCTGCACGAAGACGGCCAGCTGAAAACCGTCGATCTCGACGTACTTCCCCTCGCCGGCCGGCACCTCGTCGACGTCGCATAGTGACACCCATGCCATGACCGGAGCCTACGGCATATCCCCACCCACAGGCAAGCCGGTCGGAAAAACAGCAGGTTCAACGGTTTGCGTTTTGGCGCGTATCTTTGCAAACTATCTCGCCGAACAGGCCGGTAAACCAATATTTCTCACAAGGATAACTGCACATGGCAGAGAAGAGCGTATCGACGGACTCCCTGGCGATGGAGAAGAAGCAGGAGTTTAAGGGCAAGAAGTTCCGCATTGCGATGATCGGTTGCGGTGGCATCGCGCAGACCCACCTGGGCGCCTTGAAGGAAATGCCCGACGTGGAGGTCGTCGCCGGCGTCGATATCGACACCGATCGGTTGAAGGTGATGGAGGACAAGTGGGGCGTCTCCCAGAACTACACCGACTGGAAGAAGATGCTGAAGGAAGTGCGGCCCGACGCCGTCAGCATCTGCACGCCCAACGGCCTGCACAGCGCCCCCGCCATCGACGCCGCCAACGCCGGTTGTCACGTCATCGTTGAGAAGCCGATGGCGATGAAGCCCGCCGAGTGCGAGAAGATGATCGCCGCCTCGAAGAAGGCCGGCAAGAAGCTCGTGATCGGCTTCCAGTACCGCTACCACCCCAACAGTGAGTTCCTCGTGCGCGCCCGTGAGGACGGTCGTTTCGGGAACATCATGTTCGTGAAGTGCCAGGCGCTGCGCCGCCGCGGCATTCCGAACTGGGGCGTCTTCGGTCGCAAGGAGATGCAGGGTGGCGGGCCGATGATCGACATCGGCGTGCACGTGATCGAGATGGCCCACTACGTCATGGGCAGCCCCAAGCCCGTCGCCGCCATGGGCAACACCTGGACGTACATGGGCAACAAGCCCAGCAACACCGTCAGCCAGTGGCCGAACTGGGATCACAAGACCTACACGGTCGAAGACCTGGCGATCGGTCAGATCCGCTTCGAGAACGGCGCGATCCTGCACATCGAATCGATGTTCGCCGGCCACATCGAGAAGGACGTGTGGAACTTCAACCTGATCGGCGACAAGGGTGGCTGCAACTGGGACCCGGCCATGATCTTCACCGATCGCGCCGGCACCATGACCAACGAGGTGCCCGCGTTCCTGCCCAACCAAACCGGCTTCAGCTACCTGTTCGGCCGCAAGCTGCGCAACTTCGTCGACGGCTGCACGAAGGGCACCCCCCTGACGGCCCCCGGTGAAGCCGGCCTGGCCATCCAGAAGATCCTCGACGGCGTCTACCGCTCCGCCGAATCGGGTGGCCGCGAGGTCGCGATCAAGTAAGTCGTTCGCTTGACCATAAAACGCAGAACGGGCCGATCTCTCGCGAGATCGGCCCGTTCTCATTCGCCGTCTTACTAAAGTACCACTGCTCCGCTTCAAGTGTCATCCCGACGGGAGGCTTGCTGACCTGACCCATCTCCCAAGGCCGAGAAACGTCCGTCGTTCGAGATCCCTCGGGGTCGCCTTAGGCTCCCTTCGGGATGACACGTGGGAGCGAACTCCCACTGCGCCCAATTACCCCACCTGCGATACCTTGATCGGCATCCGTTCTTTCGCGCTGATCGCCGCCGCCTCGAGCACCTGCTGCGTCTTATAAGCGTCCTCAAAATCGGGCAGCGGCACGACGGGTTCCTTGCCGCCGAGGATCTGCATCATGTCGTACGTCTGGTTGACGAACGCATGCTCGTAACCACCGGGGTGGGCGGTGGGCCAGTAGGCGAAGGCGTAGGGGTGTTCGCCGGGCACGCTGGCTTGAATCTTCGTCCAGCCCTGCACCTTGCGGGGCTGGGTGGCGTCGAAGTACATGAGGTTATTGAGGTCTTCGAAGTCGAAGTAGATCGATCCGTTCTCGCCGTTCACTTCCAGGCCGTTCTTGTTCTCGCGACCGGTAGCGAAGCGGGTCGATTCGAACGATGCGACCGCCCCACCCTTGAAGCGCGCCAGGAACAGCACGGTGTCGTCGACCGTCACCTTGCCCTTCTTGCCGCTGCCGCCCTTGGCGCCGCTGGCGATGCCCGCGCCGGCGACACCGGTGGGAATGACGCGTTCCTTGATGAACGTCTCGGAGATCGCGCCGCTGACTTCCACGATTTCGTCACCCGTGACGAAGCGGGCCATATCGATGATGTGCGCGCCAAGGTCGCCATGCGACCCCGAGCCAGCGGCCTCCTTGTCAAACCGCCAGACGAGCGGGATGTCCGGCGAGCTCGCCCAGCCCTGCAGGTAGAACGCCCGCACGTGGTAGATGCGACCCAACCGCCCTTCCTTGGCCAACTGGTGTGCCAGCGCCAGCGCCGGCACCCGGCGGTAGCTGTAGCTCACGAACGTCTTGGCCTTGCGCTTCACCTTGCGGGCCGCGTCGCGCATCTCTCGCGCATCGGCCAGCGTGGCGGCGAGCGGCTTTTCGCAGAAGACGTGCTTGCCGGCCTCCAGCGCCGCCAGCGTCATGTCCTTGTGCTGATTGTTCGGCGTACCGATGTCCACCAGCTGTACGTCCGGGTTCGTGACCGCCGTCCGCCAGTCGATCGACGCCGTCTGCCAACCCCAGCGATCCTTGAACGCCTCGAGGTCCGCACGATTGCGTCCGACGACCGTATGCATCACCGGCTGCACCGGCACGTCGAAGAACTTGCCGACCTTCATGTACGCGTTGCTGTGAGCACGGCCCATGAACTTGTAGCCGATCATGCAGACGTTGAGCGATTTCGCCGCCATAGATGGGTTTCCTTTCCGATTTGAAGTGCGCGAAGTGTAGCGGCAACGTTCCGAGGTGAAAACATCAACATGAAACGACATCGGCCCCGCCCGCGTGGTGCGGGCGAGGCCGATGCTTGGTTCGCAATAGTCTCGGCCCTGCCGCTTCAGCGGCAAGGGGCAGCTTGTCGCACGCGCGTTGCGAGGCTAAACGCGACGACGGCGCAGCGCCATCAATCCGCCCACGGCCAGCAATCCGAGGGTCGTCGGCTCCGGAACGGCGGCGATGACGCCGGGCGAACCGATCTCGCCGTCCGTGAGCGACGCGAATGCGCCGTTCACGCCGATCTCGCTCAGCGTCGAAATCAGCCCCGTCGCGCCCGCAGCGTTGTCGAACGTGACGCGGTCCGTCGAGGCGCCGAATTCAACGCTGGTGATGACCGTCCCGCTTCCATCAAAAATGTTGATGGCATCGCCACCCGTGCTCAGGCCAATGCCCGCGCCACCGTAGGCGCCTATCAGAAAGCCGGCTGGCACGTTCGAGCCGAACCAAGCATCCAGAAAGTCGGCAATCTTGGTCGGATCGTTGGTGCCGTCGGCGTTCGATTCCATGAACACCGCCGACGATCCCGCGGGCAGGCTCGTCACACCGCGAAGCGCGCGGGCCGTCAAGAAGCTGGCCGAACTGTCGTCCACGGCCCAGCCGGCGATGTCGACGGCCGACGACCCGGTGTTCGTCAGTTCGAACCAATCGGAACCGTACGAGCTTAAACCGCTGCCGGAGGGGTGAACCTCCGTTACGACGATACTCGCGTGCCCGGTCGACGTCAGGCTGACGCTCACAAGGGCCATGGCCGCAACGGCGGCAAACAGTTGTGACTTCTTCATTCTGATCCTCCCGCCCCATTCAGGGGCAATTTCGGTGACGCAGACGTTCAGGCCACATCCTCACGTGAGGCGCGCGCCCGGACTCATTCGTGCCGTGTCCGTTCGATCGATTGATTGATTGGTTAAAGCGCATCCTTCAGCGGTCGGTGCGCTCCCGTCATGCCCGCTTGCGTCGCTCAGGGCGCTGCATCGGCATCGCTGAGCGACCAGCGCAGGAAGCCCGGGCGGTTCATGGTCTCGTCGAATACCCCCGCGGTCGTCGCGTCCTTGTGGGACACGAACTGCACGTGTCCGTCGGCGAACAGCATATTCCCGCCCCGCGATTTGCGGTGGCGCGTGGTGAAGCGCTGGTAGTCGCCCTTGATGCGGTTCAGGTCACGGCTGGTGAGCCGGTCCGCGTCGCCACCCTGTGACTGGTAATAGGCATCGTCGGACGCGTTCACCTCACCGCCGCGCATGCGCTTCTCGAGCATCAGCACGAACTCCGATGCGGGCCGCAGCCGAGCCATCTTCAGGCCGGGGGTGCCGTCGGACATCTTCGAGTTAAGCACGTAGCAGATGAACGTGTCGCGCGCCTGCCCCGCACTTGAGGCGGCGGTGCGGCCGTACATCGTGAAGTAGCCGTTGTTCACGTTGGTCGCCGGGCTGCTGGTGCGGTTGACGGCGGTGCTGGCGACCGGGCAGACGAAGATGCTGTTGTCGCCGTCGAGTGGCAGTCGCGTGGTTCCCGCGATGTGATCGGCGTACATCTGGTTGTAGCTCTTGCCGTTCAGCAGAGGTGGGACGGCGTTGAACCATAGCCCGTCCGAGTCCCAGCCGCGTAGGTCTGGACCGGTGATGCGGTTGCCGTTGCTGTTGCCATCTTCTGGGCCATCGCTTGGCATCGTGCCCTTGTTGGCGTCCACGTACATCGTGAAGCCCAGGCCCCACTGGCGCAGGTTGCTGGCGCACTGCACCTCGCGTGCAGACTCACGCGCTTTCCCGAGCGACGGCAACAAAATCCCCAGTAGCAGAGCGATAATTCCAATCACTACGAGCAGTTCGACCAACGTGAAGCCACGACGATTCTTCTGCATGTCTAGTCCTTCCAGTTCAATTCGCGGGCGTCTTGCCCGCGGCGGTTAGTGCTTTACGTACTTGTTCGATGTCGGCGCCCGCCCGCGCGTCGGCAGTGACGGTGGCGAAGTCGGCTTTGAGTTGCCGGTTGTATTCCAAGGCTCGCGCGTCGAGCGTGCGGACGAGGTCCGGTGTCAGTCGACCGGCAATCGCGGTGGCGTCAGTGGTCGTGCGGCGGTGAGCGGCGCCGGTGACAGCGCCCCAGATTTCTGCCATCTCCAGTAGTTCAGCAAGATTGCCCACGTCCTCGGTGTCCAGTTCGTCGCTCCAGGGCTCGCGCAGGCTGATCCAGTAGGATGCGCCGTTCACGTCCATCGTGCCGCACACCCACGGTTGCGTGTCCAGCGCCGCCTGCATGTTCGCCACGCATCGCTGGGCTGGCGTGCGCTCGTCCAGTGGAACGACGCCTGCCCGCTCGGCGGCGCTGGGGATCTGTTGCTTCAGGTAGACGACGGCGTCGCCATCGATGCCGGTCAGCGGATTGGCCAGCAACACGTAACACTTTCGCAACCCTTGGCTACCGGACGACCCCACGCGCGACCGCAGCACGACGCCCTTCATTGCCGCGCGCACTTCTTCCGTCCCGCGAAGGCGGAACTGCGCCTTCAGGTCCGGCGATTCGTCGATGGCCGCTGCAAGCGCCGCGGCGATCGCGTCGGCCTGCTCGCTGGCGTCCTGCAACACCTCTTTGACCTTGCTCGACTTGCTCGTGATGGTTGCGTGGAACCGGTTCGTGTCATCCAGCAGTTCCTTCCGTGCGCCGTCGAATGGCTTTCGTTCCTTCGCCAGCATCTTGCGGACCTGTACGTTCCCCGCGAGATCGGCCGCCGCCGACTTAGCTTCAGACGTTAATGCCTCTCGATAGCGGCCGAGCATCGCCTCGGTCACCTTGGCGCGGTCGGCGGCCGCCAGCGTCATGCCGTTCGTTTCCGCGACAAGGTTCAGGCTGATCAGCCCGTGCAGCAGTTCCAATTGAAACGGCAGGCGGGCGCTGTCGTCGAAATCCACCCAACCGAACGCCAGCTTGCCCGGTTCCACGGCGTAGGTTCCGATGTTGCCCGGGTGCAGGTCGCCGTGACAGATGACGTACGCGGCATCGTCGGCCAGCCAGTCGGTGGTGTGCTGTTTGGCCCAGCGGTAGTAGAGGTCCTTCGTCCCCCGCCAGAACTTGTACTTCGACTCGGTGATCGCGGCGACCTTCATCGGGAAGCCGTACGGATCGCCCGCCTGCACGTACGGCGACCATGCGTCGCGCAGCACGGCGTACGGATCGCTCTGCTGCTGGCCCAAGGCAACCGCCGACGACCCACCGATCGCCGCGCCTAGCACGACGCTCATGGCGACGTGGCGAATGCATCTAAACAGCCGATGGCGAGCGATAGGGAGGGACATGTCCATTTCAGAGCATCTTCTGCAAGGTTGGCGACTTTCTATCACCGCCATCCACGGTTGGGGGTTATCACCGCGGTGGCGCTGGGTCGTTTCAGCAACGCGCATGCGTTGCGCTAATTGTCGAGGCTGCTGCAAAGGTGACGCTGCCACGCGCTCGGCGGTATGATCGATCTTGTATGCGATACGCCCGCCCTGCCCACCGCCGCTGCCTTGTCCTGCTGATGGTCGCCGTCACGATCGGTGGTGGCATCGCCACGGCCAGGTCGCAGGACGGCACGATCAACCTGCGTCGAACGGTCGCCGTGGACGTGGTCGACAAGACGAAGGACGCCGTCGTCAACATCGCGGCGCGGCGGTTCGTGAACCAGCGGGTGAACGCGCTGGGGGGCAACCCGATGTTCGACACGCGCGAGGTCGTGAAGGTGCCGTCCAACTCACTGGGCAGCGGGATCATCGTGCATGCCGACGGCTACGTGGTGACGAACAACCACGTCGTTGACCGCGCGCGGCAGGTCATCGTCGAGATGAACGACGGTCGAAAGCTGCCGGCCACCCTTATCAGCGCCGATGCCGGCGCCGACCTGGCGATCCTGAAGATCACCACCGACCAACCGCTGCCCGCCATCCCGCTCGGCGATTCGTCCGACCTGATGATCGGCGAGCCGGTGATCGCCGTCGGCAACGCGCTGGGGTTCAGCCACACCGTCAGCACGGGCATCGTGTCGGCCATGCATCGCGATCTGCGCGAGAACAACGGCACGGTCCTGCTGACCGACCTGATTCAGACCGACGCCGCGATCAACCCCGGCAATTCCGGCGGGCCATTGCTGAACGCGTACGGGCAGGTCATCGGCATCAACACCGCCATTCGCGGCGACGCGCAGAACATCGGGTTCGCGGTGCCGGTGAACAAGCTGCGCGAGCTGATTCCCGAGCTGATGAGCCCCGCGGTGGTGTCGAAGATGAACATCCCGATCAAGCTCGGCGAACGCCGCACGCTGACGCCCCCCGCAACGGTCACCACTGAGGTAATCGCCGACGATGGCGCGCCGATCACGGCGATCAACGGCAGCGAGGTGAAGGACATCGTCGACGCTTACGTGCAGTTGTTGAAGGTCGGCCGAGACGTGAAGGAAGTCACGCTGCGGATGGCCTCGGGCCAGCAGCGGCGGATCGAGATCAGCCCGGTGCCGTTGCCCGACGCGCTCGTGCGCGCACGGGAAACGCTGGGGGTAACGATCGAGCCGCTCACGCCGATGCTGGCGAACCGCTATCGACTGCAGACGGAGGAAGGCCTGATCGTGACCGCCGTCGAACCCGCCACCGCCGCAGCGAACGCCGGCCTGCAACCGGGCGACGTGATCGTGCAGATGGGCCGTTACCGCGTGTCGACGCTGGAGGACTTCTCGGCCTTGCTGCAACATTTGCCGGCATCCGGGCGAGTGCGCGTCGGCGTGGTGCGCGGCGACCGGTTCGGCGTGGCGGTGATCGAGTTTTAGGTTCGGAACGGTCGGAGAGATCGAGCGTCTACGAAAAAGTCTGTCATCCCGAGGGGAGCGGAAGCGACCTGAGGGATCTCCCACTGGCATGGATCGCTCGTCATTCGCGATCCCTCAGGTCGCTACCGCTCCCCTCGGGATGACAACTATCACAAAGGGGCACGCGAGGATGATCGGTCAGACAGTACCTAGATTCGAAAAATGGCGTGCCACCGCTAACGCTCGAATTATGCGAATCCTGATCGCCCCGGACAAGTTCAAAGGCTCGCTGAGCGCGGTCGAGGTGGCCGACGCCATCGCACGTGGCGTTGGCCGCGCTGTTGCGAGCGCCACCGTCGACCGCTGCCCAATTGCCGACGGGGGCGAGGGAACGGTTGCCGCCTTGGTGTCGGCGATGGGTGGGCGGCTCATCTCGGAGCGCGTCACCGGGCCGTTGCCGGAGATGAAGGTCGACGCCGTCTTCGGGCTGCTGCCAAACGACGTCGCCGTCGTCGAAATGGCGGCCGCCAGTGGGCTGGCGCTGCTGCCGCCAAGCGATCGTGATCCGATGGCCACCACGACCTTCGGCACGGGCGAACTGCTGGCGGCGGCGGCTCGACGCGGGGCGAAGAAGGTCATCCTGGGCATTGGTGGCAGCGCGACGATCGACGCCGGCATTGGCTGCGCACAGGCCGCGGGGCTCACCGTGCTGCTGGCCGACGGTGAACCGGTGCACGACACCGAACCGCTCTGTGGTCGTGATTTGGAGCGCGTTGTTTTAATCAAGCACGGGCGCGGCGGCGCGGTGGATCGGTTGACGATCGAGGTCGCCTGTGACGTCACCAATCCCCTGCTAGGACCCGATGGCGCCGCGGCGGTCTACGGTCCGCAGAAGGGCGCGTCAGCCACGGACGTGCAGTGGTTTGACGAGAAGCTTCGGCAGTTGGCGACACGCACGGGCAAGCTGGACATCGCCGGCCGTCCGGGCGCCGGCGCCGCGGGCGGGCTTGGGTTCGCAATGATGGCATACTTCAACGCGAGTCTACGCCCGGGCATCGAACTGGTGCTGGAGGCATGCCGATTTCACGGACGGCTAGCAGGTGTCGATCTCTGCATCACCGGTGAGGGCGGGCTTGATGGACAAACCGCCAGCGGGAAAGCCGTGCATGGCGTGGCGGCGGCGTGTAAGACCGCGGGGGTGCCGTGCATCGCGATCGCGGGAAGTCTGGGCGAAGGACACGAGCGGTTGCGCGACGTGGGCATCACGCGCATCATTTCGCTTGTTGATGAGAGCACCGATGTCGCCACCGCGATGCGCGATGCCGCGGCGTTGGTCGAACGGCGGGCCGAGACCGCGGTGGCGGCGTTCGTCGGTGATCGATCAAGGGGATCGAAATGAAGGGCAGCGCCGCGGTCGCGAGCGATTCCGTTCCGGTCCCTCTCCCGGTACTCCGGGAGAGGTTAGGTGAGGGTGATTCGAACTGCTGGCGATCAGTGCAGATCAAATTCACCCCCACCCAGCCTCCCCCGGCGTACCGGGAGAGGGGCAGGAGGCTGTTTTTCCTCTCCCTTATCGTCCTGCTTCTCGGCGTAGTTGGCTGTGGCGCGAAGGCGCAGCCGTTGCCGCGGGATGATGCGCAGGTCTACCTGCTGCGTGGGTATCGCGATTGGTACTCCACCGGCATCAACGACCTCGGCCGTCAGTTGCAGCACCGTGGCATCGATTCCGTCGTGCTGCCGCAGAAGAATAGTGGCGAGCTAGGCGAGGCACTATTGGGCCGCGACGGGTCGCAGCCGCTGGTGCTAGTCGGCTTCTCATACGGCGCCGACGACGTCATTCGCATTGCCCGCCGAATGGCCAAGGTGGGCAAGCCGGTGGATCTGTTGATTACCATCGACCCCGTCACCCCACCCCGCTTGCCGGCGAACGTCAGGGCTTGTGTGAACTATTACCAGTCCAACGGCGTCGCCGACGCGTTGCCGTGGTTACGCGGCGTGCGGCTGTCAGCCGATCGCGGTGCCGTTGCGCCGATCAACCACAACCTGCGCAACGACCGCAAGGACCTGCTGCAGCCCGACACCAGCCACGCCACCATCGCCGGTCATGCGAAGTTGCACGATGAGATCGTACAGCGGGTGGTTGGCGTGGTCGCGCCGGTGAGTACACTGTCCGGCTCGAAACCATGACCCCGACCTCCATCCCCATCCTCATCATCGCGCTGACCATCGGTGGCTATTGGCTGCGCGTCGTCAGCATGGCCCGCAAGCAGAAGCGCCGTAGCGGACGGGCCGCCAATTTTATTCCCGCCGAGCAGACGGGGCGGTGGAACCGGTTCCTCTGGATTCCTGCCGTCGTCGTCTGGGTCGTCCACCCGTTCTACTCGGCCTTCATCGCGAGCCCGACCGGGCCACTGGCGCCACTGGCCCGCGTGCCCAACGGCATGAAATGGGTGCTGGCGGGCGTCGTCGTTTGTTGTGCGGCACTCACGACGATCTGCTGGAAGCGGATGGGCAAATCGTGGCGAATGGGAATCGACCCTACCGAGAAGACCAACCTGATCGTCAGTGGGCCATATGCCTACGTGCGGCACCCGATTTACGCGCTGTCATTGGCGATGATGGCTGCGACAATGCTGGCCGTTCCGTCGCCGGTGATGCTGCTGGCGGGCCTCCTTCACCTGGCGCTGCTCGTGTGGGAAGCGCGCCGCGAGGAAAGCCATCTGGTGGCGCTTCACGGCGAGACGTACCGCCGGTATTGTTCGCGCGTGGGACGGTTCGTCCCACTGCCGAACCGGCGATACGTGCCGGTCAGCTAACGCCCGCGATGCCGCAAGGAGACGCCATTCATCCCGCCCCGCCAAGTCGACTCGCGCCACTGAATATATTTCAGTATCTCGCTCGGCAGTGGGACAACATCCACCCGTACAACGCCGCGCAAACGCTTGAGATCAACGGCGTCCCCGACCTGAACCAGATCAACGACGCTTGGACCGACACGCTCGCCGCCATCGGCCTCGGCCGCGTGCGGCTGACGTCGTGTGGTCATTTCGGCTTTGAAGTCTTGAACGGCGAGATGCGCGATTACCCCGTCCGCCGGGTGCCCGCGGCCACATCGCTCACGGAGTTTTTGACCGCCGAGATCAACCGCCCGTTCGCCGACCCCGGTGAACCGCCCTTCCGCGCGTTCGTGCGGCAAGGGGAAGGCTCGTACCACCTGGGCGTGGTCTACCAGCATTGGACGGCCGACAGCGTTTCGGTGCAGGGCATCCTGCGGGAACTGTTCTACCGGCTGTACGACCCGTCGCGCGTCCGCCAGTCACCCCAGCGCATTCAGGACACCGGCTATTGGGGCATGTACGGCCCACGGCATGGCCGGTGGAAGCTGGACGAGAACCTCTTCGGCCTGGCGCGGCGCTACTTCCGCTATCGCCGGGTGCGCAAGGTGCAGAGCGCCGGTTTAACCGACCCCGCGGTGCGCATCCACATGCAAACCGCGCCCGCAGACCTCATCGACGGCCTGCGCGCCGCCGGTAGCGCCGCGGGCGTAAAGGTGCACGACATCATCGTCGCCGCGCTCGCCGAGGCGTGCGCCCAGCACGTGCCAACGCAGTTCCGAAAGCGCCGGCGCGACCTGGCCGTCGGTTCGATCATCGACCTTCGCCCGCTGTCGCGCACCGATCTGACCGACGTGTTCGGCCTCTACCTCGGCTTCACCGGCATCATCGTCCATGAGGGCGACCTCGCCTATTGGCCCCGGCTGTTGAAGTCCGTCGCCACGCAGAACCGGCATCACAAGAACCTGGGCATTCCGCAGACCAGTCTCGCCTGGATGCTGGCCGCCCGACTGATCGGGCAGTTCGTGCCGCGCGAACGGCTGTGGCATTTCTATCGCAAGGAGATGCCGCTGTCGGGTGGTTTGTCGAACATGAACCTGTCGAAGAGCTGGGCGACTGCCTATGCGCCCAACCTCATCCGCGACTACATCCGCGTCTCCCCCACCGGCCCGCTCGCGCCGCTGGCGGTTGCCACCACCACCTTCGCCGGCACGTTCCGCGCCGGCGTCACCTACCGCAGTTCGCTGATCGACGACGGCCGCGCGGGCCAGTTCCTCGAAACCTTTATTTCGCGACTGAAGTCGGTGGCGGCACCGTCCGGATCTCCCGTTTCGTCTTGAACGACGAGACCACAGGAACCGTGCGAAGTCCCCTCCGCACGTAGCATGGGCGTCTCGCCCATGCCTATCAACAGCACGGGCGATTTATTTAATAGGGACCCATCCTCCCCGCGCAACCGCCACGAATCCAATTTCCCGCTCCGGCCACAGGCATGGGCGAGACGCCCATGCTACGTGAAGGCCGCCAGCCTTGTCCGTGGAACCCGCCCGCCCATGGCCGAGCATGTCATCCCGATGGGAGCCTCAGGCGACCTGAGGGATCTCGATTGGCCGAGAATCGCTCGGGCTCCGCTCGGAATGACATATCGGACGTTCGGGTCGCCCAATCCGGTTCGTTAGTCAAAAGGACGACATCAGGGCCAGATGCCGCCGAACGTCCGGATAACCATCGCAAGTATGACTTAACGCCTTGCGGCGCCGTGGCGAGCCCTGTCCGGGTCGCCGTGCGATCTGACGCAGGCCACCCGTCCGGACCAAGCGTTGGTCCTCCCCAATTTCCCGACGTCTTCTCCATTTTCCCGAGGCCGTCCCCAATTTCCCGACGTCTTCTCCATTTTCCCGAGGCCGTCTCCAATTTCCCGGCGCCTTCTCCAATTTCGCGAAGCCGTCTCCAATTTCCCGGCGCCTTCTCCAATTTCGCGAGGCCGTCGTGAATTTCCCGACGCCTTCTCCAATTTCGCGAGGCCGTCGTGAATTTCCTGACGCCTTCTCCATTTTCGCCAGGCCCTCGGGAATTAGGAGAAGCCTTCGCCAATTTCGCCAAGCCCTCGGGAATTTGGAGACGGCCTCCCGCGACGCCGTTGCTTTCAATCTTCCGATCCGCCCCTCGCCCCACCCGTTGACAGGAACGCGACATTGGCCACACTTTCCGGTCCGATACTACTTAAGGAGCAACCGCATGGCCAAGCAATACAAGTCCGCCCCCGCGATGTCGATCGACCCGTCGAAGAAGTACGCCGCCACGATCGAGACCAGCCGCGGCACGATCAACGTCGACCTGTTCGCCAAAGAGGCGCCGATGACGGTCAACAACTTCGTCTTCCTGTCGCGCGACGGGTTTTATGACGGCCTGACCTTCCATCGCGTCATCAACGACTTCATGATCCAGGGCGGCGACCCCAACGGCACCGGCAGCGGTGGCCCGGGTTACAAGTTCGGTGACGAGGTGGGGGCCGGCAAGCCCAAGCACAAGGTCGGCAGCCTCTCGATGGCCAACGCCGGCCCCGGCACCAACGGCAGCCAGTTCTTCATCACCCACATCGCCACCGAATGGCTCGACGGCAAGCACACCGTCTTCGGCCAGGTGACCCAGGGCCAGGACATCGTGAACGCGGTGAAGCAAGGCGACACGATCAAGTCGATCACGATCAGCGAATCGTAACGACCGCAACATAGCCGCCCGCCCGATCCCGCGCCATCCGCCGCCGGGACGGGCGGGCGTTCTCGTTACCCGCTCGTCCCGCAGCGACCGAATTCCCTCTTCTGTAGGACAGGCATTCCTGCCTGTCTCTCCCCCCGTCTGCTCTCCCCCCGTATTTCTTTCTGCTCTCTTCTGTGGCACAGGCATTCTTGCCTGTGTTTCTTCTGTCTTTGGACTTTCCAGTGGGGCAGACATTCTTGTCTGCCTCGCAGCGGTAGCTGCGATTCAGAGAGGTGGCAGAGAACGCGAAGGCGCGATGGCACGAAGAAAGCCGCGAAGGAAGAGGATTTGAATCACAGAGGAGACAGAGGGGGAAGGCACAGAGCAATCAATTAAAGCGGTTCTACCTCAGGTGTAGCGTGTCATCCCGATGGGAGCGGTAGCGACCTGAGGGATCCCGAATTAGAGGCGGCTCTCGACAGTGGCGATCCCTCGGGTCGCTCCCGCTCGGGATGACAGGGTTGCGGCCAGACGCTACACCTGAAGTTGAACCGCTCTAGATCAACCCTTGGCTCCCTCCGATTGGGATTTGGTGCTTGGGATTTTGCTTGGCATTGGCGATTGGGATTTCTCCCCCTACTCCACCAACCGCTGCCCCCGCGGCAACCGCCGCCCCGGCGAACTCGGCAGATGCGCATCGCGCTTCATGCGCGCTTCCAAATCCACCCGCATCGCGCGAAACGTGCGGTCGATCAACTGCGTGATCTCCTCCGCCTTCATCCCCCCCACGTCGATCGGCGGCCCGTACAGCACGCCCACCGGATGCGACTGCGGCATCGCCTTCGATCGCGGCCACGCCTCGTACGAGCCCGCGATCATCACCGGCACGATCGGCACCTTCGCCCGCTTCACGATCAGCGCCACGCCCTTCTGGATCGGCCCGAGCTTGCCATCGAGCGTGCGGGCGCCCTCCGGGAAGACGTTGAGCAGATGCCCTTCCTGCAGCTTCCGGATCGTCTCGTCGATCGCCCCCTTGTCCCCCTTGCCCTGGCGAACCGGAAACGCGCCGAGCCTGCGGATGAGCCAACCGAAGCCGGGCACCTCGAACAGCTCCGACTTGGCCATAAAGGTCATGTTGCGCCGAACCTGCACGCCGATGAGCGCGGGGTCGAGGTAGCTCTCGTGGTTGGAGATCATCAGGGCGCCACCCTCGTCGGGCACGTGGTGGACGCCGTAGACCTTCAGGTCGAACAGGACCGTGGTGGCGATGCGGCAGACGCCCCGGCAGAACTTGTAGATGACCGGCACCATCACTTGCCCGCCCCCGCCGCTGCCATCATCTGCCGGGCGCGGTCGGCGATCTGGTCGATGACGGCCTGCTGGGTGATGGACGTCGTGTCGATCGTCTGCGCATCGACCGGGATCGCCAGCGGCCCCACGCTGCGCGACGCATCGCGGCGGTCGCGCGCCACGATGCCGTTCAAAATCTCCAGGTAATCCACGATCTCCCCGCGCGACCGCAACTGCGCCACCCGGCGGTTGGCGCGCTCTTCCGGGGTGGCGTCGAGGTAAAACTTCAGCTCCGCATGCGGGAAGACGACGCTACCCTGGTCGCGGCCCTCGGTGACGAGGTTGGCGTGCTCGCGGCCGATCTGGCGCTGCTGCTCGACGAGCATCTCCCGGATCGCCGGCACCACCGCGACGTACGAGGCCGCCCGCGTCGCCTCACCACCGCGCAACAGGTGGCCGACGGGCTCATCATTCAACGTGACGGCCGGCGGCTGAGTAGAGAAGTCAAAACGGATTCGGGCGTGCCTCGCGACGAAGGTGAGTTCGCGCGGGTCGTCCAGCGACACCTCCCGCCGCAGTGCCGCCAGGCCGATCGCGCGGTACATGGCGCCGGTATCGAGAAAATCAAAGCCAAGGTCGCGCGCGACCGCCTGCGCGACCGTCGATTTCCCCGTTCCTGCAGGCCCGTCGATTGTGATGATCATCGTTCGCGCGGCACGTTAACCCACGCCCGCCCGTGCCGCAATGCATGGCGCGAACTTCTGCGTCGGACGCTCAGGAGTCACTTGTAGACGCGCGCTCGCAGCATACCTACGCGGCTCCCGAAACAGCGGCAAATCGTCATCCTGAGGTACTCCGAAGGATCTCCCCCAGTATTCGTACCCGGGACGGAAGAGATCCTTCGGAGTACCTCAGGATGGCGGCTCCTGGGGGATGCTGCGGCTGAACAACAACCCCAACCATAATCCGAACAAAATTCTTGACGTTCGCTATCCGTTAGGTAAACTACGCCCTAACAAGGATGTTCTTATGACGACCACGAAACGCATTGAGCGGCTTTGGAGCGCAAAGGACTATGCGCGACTGCTAGGCGAACTGTTGTCGGGCCGGTCGGAGGACTTGCCCCGCGCTCGCACGGACATTAATGCCAAGCTGGCTGCGACGGCGCTGGGCATCATCCGCCTGGATGAGTTCAACCAGTCGCACCTGCCGTTGTGCGGCCAACTGATTCGCATGATCCTGACGGCTCAGGAAGCCGACGGTGGATGGGCCGACCCGATGACGACCGCTCTCTGCGTGCGTGCCCTGCACTGCAGCCGTGGCAACGGCGTCGCGGGTGACCGTGGCTTGGAGGCGCTCGCCCGCCTGCAGAAATCGGACGGTAGCTTCCCCGCCGAACCGATCCGCCGCCTGCCCTCCGACGCCTTCGCCACCGCGTTCGTCGTGTACGAGGTGGGCGACATCGCCGGCCAATGGCTGGACGTGCCGCGCGCCATGAACTGGCTGGCGAGCGTGGAATCGTCGTTCGACGATGCGACCCGCATCATCGCCGACCGCCTGAAGCTGAAGTACGGCGCCGTGGCCGCCCAGCATGTTATGCTGCGTCAGTTGAGCGCGTAGGTGGAGGCGGTGTCGGTGACTGATTCAGCGCGAAGATCGTCATCCTGAGGTGTTCCGAAGGATCTCTTTGGTCTTACGGGGCAAACGGTCACCTTCGAAAGATGGTGTCACCTTGGGACGGCCGGATTCGTCGCCCGTAGCACTGGCGTCCCGCCCGTGGAGCCGCGGTACACCGCGGTGTCGGACGGTACGCCGTCCGAGCTAGAGAGCGCAAGCGATCTGCGCTATCGATGGTTCCAGACGATGTTTCGCTGGCGCGATTGCTGATTCGGATGGCGTACCATCCGACGCGTCGGGGTACCGACGCCATGGGCAAGATGCCCATGCCACGTGAAAAGCGGACGCCGCCGCGTTAATAGACATCCTTTGAGGTACTCCGACGGATCTCTTCCGTATCTCGTAGCACGGGCGGCCCGCCCGTGGAGCCGCGGTACGCCGCGGTGTCGGACGGTACGCCGGCTGAGCTAACGAGCGTAAGCGATCTTCTCTTCGGTCTCGCCAGCAAGTCCGTTCGCTGGCGCGATTGCCTAATCGGATGGAGTACCCTCCGATGCGTCGGCGTACCGACGCCATGGGGCGGGCCGCCCATGCTACGGGAAGACGGTCCGGACCGTTTGCTCCGACAGCGCTAAGCGGGTTGCGACAGGCGCTCGCTTGACTTGGGCCTCAGGCCCACGCCGTTTTCGCTTCAGGAAGAGAACGTCACGGGCCAGACGCCCGTGTCATATTCCGATGGGCACGGCCATTGGGTAGGCGTGTTCTCGATATTCATGGCAGCGGCCAGTGAATCGGTCCGAAATCAAACAGCACACACCAAAACGGCGAGACCGCAAGCGAAGTTGCTTGCGGTCTCGTCGTTTACGTTCATTTGGAAGTTGAAGTCCGTCCCGGCGCTTAGTTCGAAACCTTCGCCCCCGGCGGCAGCTTCAGAACGGCGCCGACCTTTAGCTTCGAGGGGTCGTTGCCGATCTTGGCCTTGTTCAGTTCGTAGATCTCGTCCATCTTCTTCGGCGTGCCGTAGAGCTTCACCGCGATGCGGTACAGGTTTTCGTCGTTCTGCACGCGGTACTCGTTCGGGCCGACGACGGTCTTTCGGTTGCTCGCGTTCCGGTTGCTGGTGACGTCGCCGGTGGTGGCGGTGTTCACGAGGCTGGCGTTGAGGTTCGGCTTGACCGTCGTGGGATCGGGCAGGTTGATCTTCATTCCTGCGCGAATCTTGGTCGGCACCAGGTCAGGGTTGGCCCGCTGGATGTGCGGGTAGAAGTGCGAGTCGCCGTACACCTCGCGGGCGATCGTGTAGTACGAGTCACCGGCCTTCACCGTGTACTCACGCGGCCCCGCCGGCGCGGCCGAACGGGTGACGGTGGGTGACGGTGGCAGCGCCATGGCGGCGGTCGCAGACGGCGTGGTAGCAGTGGCGCTCAGGGTCGGCGTCTCCTGCATGATCACCGGGCTCACCGTCGCCGCGCCCGTGTCAGGGGTGCTGGTGGATGAAACTTCGGTACCGATCGGCGTCGATTCGGCGAACATGTCGACCGGCTGCCCGGCCGGCGGTTGTTCGGTGGCAGCTTGATTGGCCGTCGTGCCGTTCGTGCGCGTCATCAGTGCCGGGGGCGCGCCGCCCTCGAGCAGCTTGGACCAGTCCGGCTCCGTCGGCGCCGCCGCGACCGCGGTTGGCACCCCGGCTGACCGGCCGTCCTCATTCTGGCCGATCACGATGCGCGTTTCGCGCACGCCGCCGGCGCGTTCCGTCGAAATGTCGATCGGAGCGGGCGGGCGTCCGTCCAGCGTTGTCACCGGTTTGGTGGCCGTCGGTGGATTGTTAATGGAGGAAACGTAGACGATGACGACGGCCAGCAATACAGCACCGCTGGCCAACCCGACCTTCACATCCTTGCGCAACATTGGCGGGACTCCTTCCCTGATCGACCCGAATGCCCTGAGCCTACAACCCGATGCATCCCCAGCCACGCTCGCACGCCTGGTGTTCCACACCATTCGCACGACGCGCGTTCGGGACGACCGCGCGCGAAGCGCGATCGTCACGAATCATTCGTACAACGCCCGCCGGGCTCCCGATGTTCGGAAAACCAGCGATGGCACCGCAGGGCGGCTTCACTATGCCCGTTGAAGCTGCCCCACTGCGGGATTGTTTCCCGCGCCGGCCGTCTCACGATCGCCACCGATCAAGAGGAACGGCGCGGCGATCGCAATGGACGAGTACGTCCCGACCAATATGCCAATCAGCAATACGAAAGTAAAGCCGTGAATCCCGGGCCCGCCGAAGATGTACATGCCCAGCAGCGTCGCGACAGTCGTGCCTACGGTCAGCAGCGTGCGCGACAGCGTCTGGTTGATCGAATTGTTCACCACGCGCCGCGACACGTGTCCCAGCTTGCCGCGGTTCTCGCGGATGCGGTCGAACACGACGATCGTGTCGATCATCGAGTAGCTCATCACCGTCAGGATGCCGGCGACCATCGTCAGGTTCATGCGGAACGGTTCGACCAGCAGCGCGCTGGCCAGCCACGGCGTCCATTGGACCATGTAGTGCGCGATGCCGACCGCGCCCACCGCCAGCAGCGTGTCGTGCGTCATCGCCAGCACCGTCGCGGTGCCGTACTTCAGGTTGCCGAAGCGCAGCCAGACGTAGACCATGATCACCAGCACCGACAGCACCAGCGCCGCCATCGCCAGTTCCTTCGTGTCGCTCGCGACGCTCGGGTCGATGCTGCGCACGCTCTGCAACGGCGCGGGCGTGTTGATCGCGTCGCCGATGAGTTTCCACATCGGCGCCGCCAGCTGCGCGGCCCACTGCTGGGCGTCCTTGTCGTACGGCACGCTGCCCGGCGCCACCAGGATGACCGCCAGGTCCGTCACGTCGTTGGGGCCGGCCGGTGATTCGACGACGAAGTCGATGTGGCTCGGCACCGGCGTGCCCGCCTGCGGTTGCAGTTGCTGCCGGCGGATGCGGTCGGCGATCTCGGTCGGCGTGCGACGGGGGTTCAGGTCCTTCAGCACGATCGCCGCCCCATTACGGTAGTCGGCCAACTGCGCCGGCGTGAAGCCCTGCACGGTGATCGGCTCGTCACCGATCGGCAGGATCACGTTGTTCAGCGCGGCGTCGAACGTGTCGTCGAAGCCCGCGTACTCCGATGGCGTCTCCACGTCCAGCAGCGACTCGTTCGCGTCGCCGTCGGCCATGGCGGCCAGGATCGCGTGCGTGACCAGCGTCGAGTTCTCCTCGGGCGTCACCACCTCGTACGTCGTGCCCTCGGTCCCCACGGCCACCACGCTTGGCGACGGCAGGTTGGTCGCAGCGATCCGCTCGCGCACGCGCTCGATGTTCATCTCGCGCTTCAGCTCGAACTGCACGCTGGTGCCCTTGGTGAACTCGACGTCCAGCAGTTGCCCCTGGTACAGCTTCACCATAAAGCCGGTCACGCCCAGCACGATGAACAGCGCGCTGAACGCCATGAACATCCACGCCTTGCTCATCCAGTCGATGTCCGGCTTCAGCGCACGATCCCACCACGGCACCGACAACGGCACGCTGCCGAACTTCGTCACGCCGAACTTGTCGACCAACAGCTCGAGCACGGTGCGCGTCACGTAAAGCGAGGTGAACAGGCTCCAGATCAAACCGATCAACAGCGTAACGCCGAAGCCCTTTACTTCTTCCGTGCCCAGCCACACCAGCACCGCAGCCGTGATGAGCGTGGTCGCGTTGCTGTCGATGATGGCGCTGGCGGCGCGGTCGTAGGCGTTGCGCAGCGCCGCCTTGATGCCGATGCCGCGCTGCTGCTCTTCGCGCAGGCGCTCGAAGATCAGCACGTTGGCGTCGACCGCGGCGCCGATCGTCAGCACGATGCCGGCGATGCCGGGCAGCGTGAAGGTCGCGTCGAGCGCGGCCATGGTGGCCAGGATCAGGAAGACGTTCAGCAGCACCGCGATCGCCGCCACGAGGCCGGCGAGGTAGTAGTAGCCGCATAGGAACAGGCCCACGACGAACAAACCGACCACGCACGCCGCCAGGCCACGCTTCAGGTTGTCGGCGCCCAACTGCGGGCCGACGGTCTGCTCGCGGATCGGTTCGTCGGCGAGCGTCGCGGGAAGCGAACCGGCGTTCAGCGTGTTCAGCAGGTACGCGAACTCGGCGTTCGTGTAACCGTCGCCACGCGTGATGATGCCGTTGCGCGTGATCTGGCTGTTAATGTTGGCGGCGCTGATGATCTTCTGGTCCAGCGTCACCGCCAGTGGACGGCGCAAATTGCCACCGGTCAGCTGGCCAAACAGCGTCGCGCCCATCGGGTCGAACTGGAAACCAACCGCCCGGCCACCGTTCGGGTCGTTCTCGGGGGTCGCCTTTTCCAAGCTCCAGAGGCGCTGGCCAGGCGGGTTGACCATCGATCGCTCGGGCGTGATCCACGCCAGCGCGTACCACTTGCCGCCGTACTCGAACTTGGGATAGCCCTCGAAGTCGTCGGGCTGGTCGATCTCGAACCAGCGCATCGTGTCGCCGGCCTGCACGTCCGGCCCCTGCGTCTGAAGACGTTGCACCATGGTGCCAAAGCCCGGTTCGTTCTCGTCGGCCAGGATGTAGAACGCGAGCATGCCCGAACCGCGCAACAGGCGTTTTAGCGACGCCGCATCGTCGATCGTGTCCTTCACCTTCGCGAACGCGTCATACGCCGCCACGAACTCGTCGACCGTCGCCAGCCGGTTCGCGGGCATGCCGACCTTCAGCGCGGCGAGCTGCGTCTCACGTTCAGCGGCCGGCAGGGAGAGGATCGTCTCCAACCGAGCCACGCCGACGTTGGTCGCGTCGATCTGCCCCTTCAGGTTGTCATACTCGATGGCGGCAACGGCCTCGGCGTCGGCGTCGCGGCGCTCGCGGGCGGCCTGCAGCGCGTCGTAGGCGGCCACGAGCCTGGCGAACAGGTCCTGCCTCGCCGGGTTGTTCGCGGCCAGCTCGTTCAGGCGCGGCGCGCGCTCGTCACCCTTAAGTTGCTCGATCACGCGCACCACTTCCGCCTGACGGACGGTGTCAGCTTCCAACTTCTGCTGGGCGGCGATGTAGGCGTCGCGCAGCTTGCGCGCATCGGCATTATCGGTGCTGCGCGGCAGCTGGATCTCCAACTGCGTGTTGCCCTGTGGGCGCCATACGATGTTGCGAACGCCCTCCGGGTCCACGCGCTTCTTCAGCGCCGACGCGACCGACTCGGCCAGCGTCACCTCGCCCTGATATCCCCCCTCGGGCTGCTTGATCTCGTAGGTGAGGCTGGTGCCGCCCACCATGTCGATGCCCGGCTTCAGGTTGATCTTTTCGCCCAACGGCACGTCCGACCGCAGCAACGCCGCGGGGTTCGGGAAGATCATGATCAGCGCGACCACCAGCACGATGGCGATCAGCGTCAGGCGACCGGAATGGTTGTATGTCATGGGATGTGAAGCCTGAAGGCTGAAGTCTGACGGCTGAAGTGACGAGGGACAAGCGTGCCCTGCCTACTTCAGACTTCAGCCTTCATCCTTCGGGCTTTCCTTTACTTACTTGGCGTCGGACTTGTCATCGAGCACGCGATGGATCGCGTTGCGGGTGAAGCGCATCTTCGTGTTGCTGGTCTCGTCGACCTTCAGCAGCACCTCGTCGTCGCGCGCTTCCACGACGGTGGCGATAATGCCGCCGATCGTCTGCACGCGCTGCCCCTTGGTCAGTTTATTCAGCAGGTCCTTCTTCTGCTGGTCCTGCCTGCGCTTCGTGCGGAACACGAAGAAGTAGAGCACGATGATGCCCAGGATCAACGGGAACATCGAGTTGCCGAAAATCGGCACCCACCAGGGGACCGGCTGCGTGGTCGAGGGGGCGGTAGCTTGTGCGATGAAGACGAGGGCGTTCAAAAAGGTGCTCCGTGTATATCAGCGGCGGTGGCCAGTGGTTATTGGGCAGCAGGAACAGAACGCGTCACGTTCCTTCTTCACTGCCCACCAATCACTGTCCACCGCCCACTATCCATCCTGTTTCCCCGACGGGCCAAGCAGGCTCCGCGGGTCGTTTCGTTCGAAATCGTCGAATCGATCTTCCGCAATCGCCTGCCGAATGTCGGCCATCAGGCGTTGGTAGAATCGGACATTATGCACCGAGACGAGGATCGGTCCAAGCATCTCGTCGGCCGAAAAATAGTGCCGGATCGCCCCGCAGGTAAACGTCCGGCAGGCGTAGCAGTCGCAGCCCTCTTCCAACGGCCCCGTGTCGCGCGTAAACCGCGCGTTGCGCAGCCGGATAGGCCCGGCGGCGGTGAACGCGTACGCGTTGCGGCCGTTGCGGGTCGGCATCACACAATCGAACATATCGATGCCGCGGGCCACGCCCGCCACCAGATCGCGCGGGAAGCCCACGCCCATCAGGTAACGCGGCTTGTCCTTCGGCAAAATGGGCGTGGTGAACGACAGCACCGCCTTCATCGCCTCAAACCCTTCGCCCACCGCCAGCCCACCGACGGCGTAGCCCGGCAGATCGAGCTTCATCAGCTCCTGCGCACAATACGCGCGAAGGTGCTCGCTGGTTCCACCCTGCACGATGCCAAACAGGGATTGATCGTTCGGCCGCTTGTGGGCCTCAACCGACTGCTTTGCCCATCGCAGCGTCCGCTCGAGCGCCTGTTTCTGATATTCGATGGGTGCCGTTCCGGGCGGGCACTCATCGAACGCCATGATAATATCGGCCCCCAGCGCGTTCTGGACCGCCATCGACCGCTCGGGCGTCAGGTGGACCTTGGCCCCGTCGATGTGGCTGCGAAACGTCACCCCGTCGTCGGCGATCTTGTTGATGTCGGCCAGCGAGAAGACCTGAAACCCGCCGCTATCGGTCAAAATCGGCCCCGGCCACGCCATAAAGCGGTGTAAGTCGCCCAGGGCCGCGACCGTTTCCTCGCCGGGCCGCAGCATCAGGTGGTAGGTGTTGGCGAGGATAATCTGCGACCCCGTGGCGGCCACGTGATCGGGGAGCATGCCCTTGATCGTCCCCTGCGTGCCAACGGGCATGAATGCCGGCGTGTCGAAGCTGCCGTGCCGCGTGGTGACGCGCCCCAGCCGCGCGCCGGTGGCGGCGGTCTTGAACAACTCGTACTTTAAGGCGGGGTCGTCGGCCATTGGGACGGCGAATAGTAGGGACCGGCCCGACCTGCCGCAAATCAGGCCGACCCTGCCCGCCATCCCCGCCGCCGATAATCTTGCGTTTCCCACCCTTCTTCCCGACAAGGCGGACGGGCCATAAAGCGTTCCTGGCACCGCGGCGGTCAATCCCGTTGCGCCGCAACGAATGGAACGGCCCGGCCGTTCCTATTCTTGCATCCCAAAAGAAAAGGAACGGCGCGACCGTTCCTCTATTTCCGCCTAACGAGAAACGGAACGGCGCGGCCGTTCCATTTGTTTCACCTTGAATGAAGTGGAACGGCGCGGGCGTTCCTCTTCGTTTACGGCGAAAGAATGGGAACGGTGAGGCCGCTCCGCTTCGTTCGAAACACCGGGAACGGCGGGGCCGCTTCGCCGCTAACGCTCCCCCGCGCATCGGACCTCCTCGAACTTTACGCCCATGCCGTCCATCGCCAGTGCCTAGAGCGTGTTAGGCACATTCGGGGTCAGTAACGCAGGCGGGACGACGCCGGGTGCCACGGTTTGGTACGCCAAGCCGTGTCTGCGTGTACCGGCACGGCTTGGCGTACCAAACCGTGGCACCCAAGCCAGTTTCTGAGCTGGAAAGTGCATAACACGCTCTAAGGGACATCCCGCATCCCGGGAAATTCTTCGGACGCAAACGATCTCTTAGCGCGTTCGACTCGTTATCATTCGTACAACCGCCCGCCAAAGGAAACCCATCCAATGCATCGACTGACAATCGCGTTGCTGGCCGCGCTGGCCATGGCGCCGCTGACGGCCAAGGCTGAAGAGTTCACGGTCGCCTCGTACAACATCGAAAACTTCCACGCCAACTTCTCCGGTCATCGCAAGCTGCAGGCCGCGCGCAAGCAGCCGCTGGACGACCCCGCCGCCAAGCGCGAGCGCGACGAGGCGATCCGCGAAGAGACGGCCATGAACGAGGAGGACCAGTGGGAGATCGCCGAGACGATCACCGACCCGGCGTTCAATCCCGACATCCTGCTGATCCAGGAGGGCCCGCTGCAGGCCGACCTGGAGTACTTCAATCGCCGCTGGTTGAAGGAGGCCTACACGACGGTCATCCAGCTGCCGACGAACGTGAACCCCGATCGCCCGCAGACGCTGTGCATCATGATGAAGCCGGGGTTCGAGATCGTCGACCGGCGGGACCAGTACTTCAAGGAAGTGGACGTCGTTCCGAACGACCGCGATAACCGCCTGTTCGCCCGCGGGCCGTCGTTCCTGAAGGTGCGCACGCCCAGCGGGTACGAGTTCTGGATCGGCAACACGCACCAGAAGAGCAAGGGCGTTCGCCTGCCGGCCCGCGACGGCAACGCTGCGGGTGAGGGATCTGGCGCAACCGATGAGGCGTCCCCCACCGAAGCCGCTAGCACGTCGCAGCCCGAACAGGAGTCGGCCAGCGAGATGCGCACCCGCATGGAGCGCGAAGCGGCCGAGTGGCGCTTCCGCGAGGCAGCCCGCACGCACCAGATCATCAAGGAACTGGAGGCCGCCGGCCCGACCGACGTCATGCTCGTCGGCGACATGAACGACGACGTCGGCATGGACAAGACCGAGAAACTGCTCGGCCACGACGGCATGGCCGCCCTCATCGGCCCCCCCGACGCCGGCCTGATCCTGGCGACGCAGAAGTTGATCGGCGACGAGCAAATCAGCTTCGGCGGCTACTGGCGGCCGCGCTATCGCAGCCTGATCGACCACGTCGTCACGACGAAGTCAATGGGCGACCAGATCGCCGACATCAAGATCTTCACCGGCTCGCTCGCCCGAGTCGCCAGCGACCACTACCCGGTCGTGGTCAAGGTAAAGGCCGACCCCGCAACGACCCCGGCGGTGGATACGGCGATCATGCCGTAGGTGTGTGTGCCGCATAAGGACGGACGGCAGCTCAGTCTCAACCCTCGCTTTTGTCAGCGTTCTGTGGTGGCGACGCCTGCGTCGCGGTCGGGGTACAGCCCCGAATCCCGGGCATTGATTCGACGCTCCGCGTCGACCGCGACGCAGGCGTCGCCACTACGGCAGTCACTCCAATGTAGGTTGAGACAGCGCCACGGACGGCCATTTTAAAGCGAGCAGTGTCATCCCGATGGGAGCCTTGGCGACCTGAGGGATCTCGACTGACTGACAGTGCGGGCCATGGGAGATCCCGCAGGTCGCCTGAGGCTCCCGTCGGGATGACAGGTAGCGAACTGGGACGAGGTTTTGTCCGCTGGCCTTCGGGCTTCGTCTTTCAAATCCCCTGCGCACGGCTTGTCTCCCCACCCCACCGCCACTACAAGTTGATGGTGATGAGCCCTCCCGTCCTGCAGCCCGCCGCCGCGTTGTGCAAGCGGGAACTCGTGCGCTTCGTGCGGCAGCGAAGCAGGGTCATCGGTTCGCTGGCGACGCCGTTGATCTTCTGGCTGTTCATTGGCGGCGGCATGGGCCGCAGCTTCAACGCCACCGGCATGCCGGGCGGCGACAACTTCCTGCACTACTTCTTCCCCGGCACCGTCCTGATGATCCTGCTGTTCACGGCGATCTTCTCGACGATCTCGATCATCGAAGACCGCAAGGAAGGTTTTCTGCAGTCGGTGCTGGTGTCGCCAATCTCTACCATGGCGATCGTACTCGGCAAGGTGATGGGCGGCACGATCCTTGCCGTCGGACAAGGGTTGATCTTCCTGGCGCTGGCGCCGTTGATCGGCATTCAGTTCACGCTCGTAGGCTTTCTGGGCGCTGCGGTCATCATGTTCGTGATCGCCTTTGCGCTTACGGGGCTTGGCTTCTGCATCGCCTGGCGGATGAGCAGCACGCAGGGGTTCCACGCGATCATGAACTTGTTCCTGATGCCGATGTGGTTCCTCAGCGGCGCGCTCTTCCCGGCCGAGCAGGCCTGGGGGGCGTTACGATGGTTGATGAACGCCAACCCATTGTCGTACGGGCTCAGCGGGCTACGCGAGGTGTTGTATGCCCCGTCGGCCGGCGCGGGGGCGTTGCAGAGCGGTTGGTGGACGGGAATGATCGTCAGCTGCCTGTTTGGCGTCGCGATGTTCACGCTTGCCAGTCGCATGACGCGGGCGCGCGTGAGTGGCGATTTGCATTAGGACGCGCGGTCCATTTATCACTTAGCCCCGGGCTTGCCCGGGGGAACGCCTCCCCCGGGCAAGCCCGGGGCTATATCATTGGTGACCTTTCATGACGAAGAACCTGAAACGCCTGACGATCGCCTTGTGGGTTTTGTGCGTGTTGGTCTCGGTAACGGTGGTGCTCGCGTACTACCGCTCGCGCGACGTGCTGGCCGCCATGGACGCGCCGACCGCGGCGCCGCACGTGGTGCCGGCGATGGCGCCGGACCTGTCGACGCGCCTATTCCCGGTGCCCGACTTCGCGTTGCGCGATGAGAACGAGAAGCCGGTCACCCAGCAGACCCTGTCGGGCAAGCCGTGGATCGCGGCGTTCATCTTCACCAACTGCGCCGGCGCCTGCCCGATGATGTCCAAGCACATGGCCACGCTGCAGACGAAGATCGCGAGCCCCGACGTGCGGCTGGTCTCGTTCACGCTCGACCCCAAGCGCGACACCCCCGCCGTGCTGAAGTCGTACGCGACGAAGATCGGCGCCCAGCCCGGCCGTTGGTTCTTCCTGAGCGGCACGACCGAGGAAATGCAGGCCGTCGCCCGCGGCATGCTGATCGGCATCGGCGACCCGCCCGAGGGCAGCGACCAGTTCACCCACAGCAGCAAATTCCTCCTCGTCGACGGCACCAACATGGTGCGCGGCATCTACGAGGGCACGAGCGAGGACGTGCTGGACCAGTTGGCCGCCGACGCGGAGAAGCTGGCGCGGGAGTGATTGGTCGAGCGCCGACGGACGCGTGTTGCCTCATCTTGAGACGGCGTTGAAGCACCAGATGGCGTCCGCTTCCGACCGTGGCATGGGCGTCCCGCCCATGCTCGTAGTAAGGCCTAAAGCCTGCATTTGTTCTGACAGCCCGGTCAGCGCAGCATCCACCAAATCAGATTCTTCGTTCCAATCCACATGCATGGGCGAGACGCCCATGCCACGGGAAAACGGCGCCTTAGTCATCCCGGGTCAATCGAGGGATCGTCTGTAACGTTGCGCAGGTAATGAGGTCTTTCCCCGAGCGCGGATAAACAAACAGAACTACGGTTGAGGCGGGCCATCCGTCACCCAGTGCGCGCAAAAAAGAACCGGGGCAGCGCATCGCGCCGCCCCGATTCCGTTTTCGTATCCAACCGTAAGCCGTTCGCTTACGACTCGAGGATCTGCTTCTTCACGTTCGCGGGCACTTCGGCGTACTTCAGGGGTTCCATGGCGCTGGCGGCACGGCCGGTCGACATCGAACGAAGTTCCGTGGTGTAGCCGAACATTTCGCTCAGCGGCACCTCGGCCTCGATGATCGTGGTGTTGCCACGTTCCTCGCTGTTGACGATCAGCCCGCGGCGGCGGTTCAGGTCGCCGGTGACGTTGCCTTGGAACTCCTGGGGCGTGGTCACGACGACCTTCATGATCGGCTCCATCAGCGTCAGGCCCGCGCTCTTGGCGGCGTCCTTCAGCGCGATCTGGCCGGCCAGCTCGAACGCGACCTGCGACGAGTCGACCTGGTGGTACGAACCGTCGGTCAACGCGACCTTCACGTTCAGCAGCGGGAAGTTCGCCAGCACGCCGGTCTTGCACGCCATGCGCACGCCGTACTCGATCGACGGGATGAATTCCTTCGGAACCGAACCACCGAAGATCTTGTTCTCGAACGCCACGCCATCTTCCCAGCCCAGCTTCTTGAGCTTGTCGGCGTCCATGGCTTCGCCGGTCGCGGGATCGGTGCCGTCGAACGGCTCGATCTCGATCGTGCAGTCACCGAACTGACCGCGACCGCCCGACTGCTTCACGTGCTTGCCGCGCGCGCCGGCCTTCTTGGTGATGGCTTCCTTGTACGCGACCTTGGGCTTGCCCACGATCACGTCGACGCGGTAGTCGCGCGTCAGGCGCATCTTCAGGATTTCCAAGTGCAGCTCGCCCATGCCGGCGATGACGGTCTCGCCCGTCTCCTCGTCGTACTTGGTGCGGAACGTCGGGTCCTGCCGGCGGAGCTTCGTGAGCGCGTCGCCAAGCTTCTGCTTGTCGGCGCCGCTCTTGGGCTCGATCGACATGCTGATGACCGGCTCCGGGAAGCTCGGGCGCTCCAGGATGATCGGGTGATCAGGGTCGCAAAGGGTGTCGCCGGTGTTGGCCTCATCGATACCGATGATGGCCACGATGTCGCCGGCTTCAGCGCGGTCGCGGGCCTCACGGTCGTCGGCCGACATCTGGAACATACGGCTGATGTTCTCGCGGCTGTCCTTGTTGGCGTTCAGCACGCGGGTGCCCTTTTCGAGCACACCGCTGTAGACGCGAACGTAGGTCAGCGTGCCGAACTTGTCGTCGACGATCTTGAACGCCAGACCGCAGAACGGCGCATCGGGCTGACGCGGGCGAATCTCGACCTTTTCCTTGTCGCGCGGGTTCGTGCCCTTCACCTCGGCCATGTCGACCGGGCTGGGCAGGTACTCGATGACCCCGTCCAGCACCTTTTGCACGCCGATGTACTTGTAGGCCGAACCGCAGTACAGCGGGTGCGCCTTGAAGGCGATCGTGCCCTTACGCAGCGCCGCGCGCAGCTCGGCGGGCTCGAGCGATTCCGGGTCGGTCAGGTACTTGTCCATCAGCGCGTCGTCGAGCTCGGCGATCTTCTCCAGCATGATCGCGCGGTAGTGGGCGACCTTCTCCTTCATGTGCTCGGGGACGGGCTTCATCGTGACCGTGTTGCCGCGGTCCTTGTCGTTGTCCATGTCGCTGTAGTAGCCGACCTGGTCAATGAGGTCGATCACGCCCTTGAACGTGTCGGCCTGCCCGTCCGGAATGACGACGGGGATCGCCGGGGCGCCCAGGCGGTCCAGGATGCTGTTGTAGCAGTAGTCGTAGTCGGCCCCGACCTTGTCCATCTTGTTGATGAAGCAGATGCGGGGGACGTTGTACTTGGTCGCCTGGCGCCAGACGGTCTCGGACTGCGCTTCCACGCCTTCCTTACCGTCGAACACGGCCACGGCGCCGTCGAGAACGCGCAGCGAGCGCTCCACCTCGACGGTGAAGTCGACGTGGCCGGGGGTGTCGATCAGGTTGATGTCGTAGATCGGCGCGTCCGAGCCCTTGCTGATCCACGCGCCCGGCTGCCACTTACAGTAGGTGGCGGCCGAGTTGATCGTGATGCCGCGCTTCTGCTCTTCAGGATCAAAGTCCATGACGGCGGTGCCTTCGTGCACCTCGCCAACCTTATGGACGCGGCCGGTGTAGAACAGGATGCGCTCGGAGGTCGTGGTCTTGCCGGCATCGATGTGTGCAGCGATACCAATGTTTCGAATCTTCGTCAGGTCGCGGGCCATAAGGGTCCTTGTTGGATGTCGTCCGTGAAAATCTAGGGGCAAGTATGATAAAGATGCGTGCGAACGCGTCAAGATCGACGCACGTGCGGGTGAATGCCCTCAGTTCACCACATCGCGATCCGTTGCCTTGACCTCACCACGGGAACGTCCGTGGTTCTAGGTTCGTTCGTCGGAAAAACCACAGGTAGGCCCGGGGCTAAATAAATCGAGTCAGGCTTTTAGCCAAACCCCCAACGAGTCGCGTTCGTACGCATCTCACCTGCAGCATTACGTTTCCCACCATCGATTGGTTCGTCCGGGGGTCTACAAGCGCCTACAATTGAGTGACTTAGACGAGTTCGCTGGCGCGGCATTTGCACTAAACATTACTGCGATGAACACCGATATTAACAACATCGAGACGCGCGCTGGTCAGGAGGACCGGCGCCTGGTTTCTCAAGGGGTTCACACGTCGCGGCCGTCTTTGGCGGGTTGCGTCACGGGATTGCAGGAAATGCGCAAACTCGCGATCGCTGTTGCTCTGATCTCCTGCGGTGGCCTTTGGGTCCAACCGCTACTCAGCCCGGCGGGTGACGGTGTCACCGCGCCCGCAACGCAACCGACCACCCAACCCACCGCCGCCGCGGTTCCATCCAATGGTGCCGATTTGTCCACCTACCAAGTGGTCAGCGGCACGCCCAACTTCTGGCGCCTTGGTCAGGACGCCTCCGGCGTCTGGTGGCTGCTAAGTCCCGACAACGAGCCCGAATTCCTCAACGCCGTCACCACCGTCCAACCGTACCAGCGCGGCCGCGACCCCGATGGGCCGGCGTTCGTCTCCAAAGACTGGATCGACCCCGCAACCGGTAAACCTGACCTTGACCGCTGGGCGAGCCTGACCCTGACGCGCGTCCGCGACAAAGGCTTTAAGTCGCTGGGCGCGTGGTGTCACCCGGTCTTCCACAAGCTGGACGTGCCGATGACGCGCGACCTGAACGTGTGGACATGGGTCCCATCGAAGCACAAGCGCCTGTACGACCCCCAATGGCCGGCAATCGTCGACAATGCCATCGAGACCCAGACCGAACCGCTGAGCGACAACCGCCAGTTGGTTGGCTACTACATCGACAACGAACTGGACTGGACGGACGTTTCGTCCGGCGCGGGCATCTACTTCGATCACTTGCCGGCGGGCGATCCGAACCGCGCCGAGGTGCTGAAGGTCATTCGGTCGATCTGGTCCGACGTCGAGAGCTTCAACGACGACTGGGGCACCACGATCAAGGATTTTGCTGAGCTTGATGCCATGCCCACGCTGCCGCGCGGCAACCCGCGCGGGTACCACCGCCTGAGCGGCCCGTGGCTGCAGCACATGGCGACCGACTACTTCCGCATTACCACGGCCGCCATCCGCAAGTACGACCCGAATCACCTGATCCTCGGCGTGCGCTTCAAGGGCTACGCCCCGCCAGAGGTCTGCCGGGCCAGTAAGGGGTATACGGACGTTCAGTCGCTGAACTATTACGTGAACGACGCGATGCTGGACGCGGACATGTTCGCGTCGATGTACCACGAGTCGGGCAACCAGCCGATCATCATCGGTGAGTACTCGTTCCACTCGCTCGACGGGCGCAGCGGCAACCGCAACGTGGTGGGCTTCTCGGCGCAGGTGCCCGACCAGCAGGCCCGGGCCGACGCGTACCGCATCTTTACGACCGGCCTGGCGCGCGTGCCCTACGTGGTGGGCGCCGACTGGTTCCAGTGGTCCGATGAGCCACCGTCGGGCCGGCTGATGGATGGCGAGGACGTGAACTTCGGCATCGTCGACGTGGACGACCGCGCGTACGAGATCCTCGCTACGACGATCCGCAGCGTCACCGGCACGCTGAACGACTTCCACCGCTCCAGCGCCCGCGACGATGGCCGTGGCGTGTGGCGCGAGAGCTTCGCCAACAAGCCCGTGATGCGCGTGCCGTTCCTGTCCAAGCCGATCACCCTTAACGGCGAGCTGTCTGACTGGTCGCCGGCATCGAAGGTGCCAGACGTGCGCCCGTCGCAGACCGTCGGCCTCGATCGTTCCAAGCTGCCGGTGCCGAACGTCTATATGGCGTGGAGCAGTGAGGGGCTGTACGTCGGTGTGGAGGTCTTCGACAACGACATCCTGGCCACGCCCGCCAAGGGATGGTGGTGGACGCGCGACCACTTCGAGCTGTTCATCAACACGAAGCCGGTCACCAGCGACCAGCGCGATTACGACGCGTACTCGCACCAGTTCTTCTTCGTGCCCCACGACATCCCGGGCCCCGACGGCGCCGCCGGCACGGTGGGCCAATGGCATCGCAACGGCGACGCGCTGGCCGACCACCTGATCCCGCATCCGAAGATCCGCGACGCGGCCCGCATCCTGCCGGACCGCTACGTGATCGAGATGTTCATCCCCGCCGCCGCCATGAACGGGTTCGACCCGAGCAGGCAGTCGGCGATGGCGATGAACCTCGGCATCAAGAACTTCCAGCATGCCAGCAGCTACTTCTGGTCGGCCCCGAAGGAAGTGCAGACGCAGCTGCGCCCGCACACATGGGGCACCATCTACCTCGAGCCCGCCCCCGAGGGCGCCACCGCCGGCACCGTTCGCCGGGCGTTCGACGAAACCGTGATGCTGGCGAACTAATGATGCCGCTGATGGAATCGACGACGATCGCGATCGACATCCGTTGTCCGTTCGACCTTGCCAACGCGTTTCTGTCGCAGCCGGAGAATTTCCCGGCCTGGGCATCGGGACTGGGCGAATCTTTGGAACAACGAGACGACGGGTGGATCGCCTACACGCCCGACGGCGAAATGCATGTGCGGTTCACACCGCCCAATCCGCTCGGCGTGCTTGACCACTACGTCACACCCGATGGCGGCCCGCCGATCTACATCCCCATGCGCGTGATCGCCAACGGCGAAGGCTGCCACGTCTCGCTGACGCTCTTCCGCCAACCCGACATGACCACCGAGCGATTTGTCGCCGACGCCGACTGGGTGCACGAGGACCTGAAGGCGCTGAAGATGCTGCTGGAGTCGCTGGGGTAAAAAAGAAGCCCCGGGTCTTTTCGACCCGGGGCCCTACAGTGTGCTTACTGCTGTCGCGGCGGAACGCATCCCGCCGCACGAGCTGCCGGAGCAGCTGCGTGGATCACCGGAGTCTCACCGGTGAAAGCTGCTCACAGCAGCCCACACTTACAGTCAGAATTGGTCACGGATCACCTCCATTTCAATGGACACGCGGCTGACGGTTACACGTCCGTCCCGCACGCTATCCAGGTGATGCCAAGCCGTCGCGGGCTTCACTTCGGGTGTGACTGCCAGCCGGTTCAGGAAGCGACTCGCGTCGCGACCGGGACTCATCGGCCTTAGTAAAACACCCTACTACACCGCCGCCGGGCTCTTTCGTCCGAAAACGCCTTTTCGGACACCTTGCGTCCCGCTGCAGACGGGACGCACGAATTATACGGCCAACCTCCAAGCTGGTTCCAGAAAATTTTCTCAAATCCGATCTATTATCGACCGTCGGTGGGAACAGTCGACGGCAGGCTCGGCCTACTCACTTTCACCCCTTTGACCACGAGTTCCTTTCCCCAGATGTCCAAGACATCTAATGACATAGCAGCGACGGTGGGGTCGGGACGAAAGCAGACGTCAACGGTATGGATGTCCGGCGAGAAGCCGGGAACATTAGAACCGATGCTCCAGGCAAAACTGCGTTGTCCGGCTGGGCGTGACAAGCTGCCCACTTTCCATTCCCGTTCGCCCGCCCGCAACCAGACCATGTGCGCCAAGCCGGCGGGCGCTTCGTCAACCTTTACACTAACCCTTAGGGATGCGGAGCTCTCCCCATAACGGTAGACGGATACCCCTGTGACGGTGATTGCATGTTGGATGCCGGGAAGCAGCGATGCGTCTGTCGTCAGCGTCACGATGGGCTCGTCCGAAGGCCTCAGGTCGAATGTCTCCGACAAGTCGAGGTCGATGGTCGCCAATGTCTTTGTGTCGTCCGGGTTCTCGCGAATGTAAAGCTTGGAGCGAAAACGGAAGACATGCTTCCCATCCGCGAGCCGGTCGAGCAGGGGCGTAGGGTTGTAGACTCTGAAAAACACCGAACGGCTACCGACCGAAGTTGACCCACTTCCGTAAGCGCGGTCCTTGGGTTCAACAAATTCCAGTTCATCCACACTGAAGCGGTCATCGCGCGAGTCGTAGCCGAGGGTCAGGCGGGTATTGGAACCAGCACGCGCGTTCACGTTTTGAATGCCGAGCGGCATCGGATCGCCACGCCGGACGTTCTCGCGTACGTGGAGCTTCATCTGCACCGCCTGCCGGGCATATAAGATCCATTGATCATCGGATACCTGTTGCTGGGCCCGTGCCCGTTCGATCATGTCGCCCCATTTCCTGTTCCAGGGCTGGTTGGGGTCGCCCTGCAGGTCCAGCGCACGCGACACGATGGATGCCACAGCGTCCCGCGACAGCAGCCCGGCGGTCAACCGGCGCTCCATCTCGGCAATCGCAGCGTCGCGGCGTTGCGCGTTGGCGGAATGAGCCTCGCGTTGCAACAGCCACATTGGCTTGTGCAACTGCGGGTCGAACGAGGTAGCGGTGGCGATCACCGTTGGCGAAAGGAACGCGAGGCCCAGCAGTATTCCGGCGACGCCCGCCGCGATCAACCCGCCCCGCCGCTGGCGGTGACCGTGGCGGATGGCCTTGGGTTGCGTCACGTCGCGGCCGCACTCTGGACAACGGTCGCTGCCTTCGGCCCGGCCGGTGAGGTCAAAGCCGCACGCGCGGCACAGTGGGTGGTCGTCGATCCGCCGGCCGATCATCCCACGGACCAGCAGCAGCAGGCCAGCCCCACCGCACACCAAGCCGGCGACCCAAATACCAACCCAGAGCCAGTTCGTTGATTGTTCCATCGCCATCGCAATCCCCTCTTGTCCAGACACGCATCGAAAAGACCGATATAATCCGCATATGCACGACGCCCGCAAGATTTTGGACCAGCAGTTCCTCGAGATGCGCTGGCGGTGTCTGTCGCTCGCCGCCGACTTTGATCGGATCGAGCGGGCCGCCGGTGGCGCCGATGTGATCGCGAGCGACCCCCGGCTGGCGAACCTGCGCGAGGCGATGAAGCAGATCGCCACCGCCGGTGGCGCGACGAGTCGGGCCGAATCGGTCCAGACGATCTTCAGCGACAAGACACCGCCACCCGATCGGAAGCCTTAACGCGTAGGGGCGGGCCTCCATGCCTGCCCTCTTTCTTCACTTGCGGCAACGGCGAAGAAGGGCAGGCACGGAGGCCTGCCCCTACAAGAACCAATGAAATTCATCGACCCCCACATCCACTGCGTCAGCCGCACCACCGACGATTACCTGTACATGGCCCGCGCTGGCGTCGTGGCGGTCTCGGAACCGGCGTTCTGGGCGGGATACGACCGCAGCAGCGCCAGCAGCTTCGGCGACTACTTCCGCCATCTGCTGGATGTCGAACCGTTGCGCGCGGCCCGTTACGGCATCGACCACTACGCGTGGCTGTGCATCAACGCCAAGGAAGCCGAGAACGTCGAGTTGGCCCGTGAGGTGATCAAGCTGATCCCGCCGTTGCTAAGCCACCCGCGTGTCCTGGGCGTCGGCGAGATCGGCCTGAACAAGAACACCGCCAACGAGATCACCATCTTCGAAGAGCAGGTCGAGATCGCAGCCACGCACGATCAGATGATTCTGATCCACACGCCCCACCTGCACGACAAGTACAAGGGCACGAACATCATCACGAGCATCCTGAAGAACGATTCGCGCATCAAGCCGCACCGCGTGCTGATTGACCATTGCGAGGAACACACGATCCGCATCGCGCGCGACAACGGCTTCTGGGCGGGGTTGACGATCTACCCGGTCAGCAAGGTGACGCCGCAACGTGGCTGCGACATCCTGGAGACGTTCGGCACGGACATGATCTGCGTCAACAGCGCCAGCGACTGGGGCGAGAGCGGCCCGAGCAACCTCACCGACACCTACCTCGAGTTCCGCCGGCGCGGGCACAGCGAGGCCGAGGCGACCGACGTATTCTACAACAACCCCTGCCGGTTCTTCGGCCAATCTCCGAAGTGGAAACTGCGTCCCGTCTCCTACGGTTCCAACAACTAACCGCGGCAAGATTTCGACGCAATTACCGGTGAAAAGCGCGCGTACGGTCGGGTGATTGCGGGTTGCCGCCGGACGCGTTGGCGCGCTATACTGCCCTTCTGGCCGAGGAGTGTTTTGCATACCGTGCCCCAACCAGAAAAGACCGTTGCAGCGGTTAGTGACGTTCGTGTCATCGTAGTCGACGACAGCAGCCCCACCGCGACCTCGCTGGCGCGGCTGCTGAAGTCGACCGGTTTCACCCCGATCGTCTTCCACAAGGGCAACGACGCCCTCGACCACGCCCGCACGATCGGCGCCGACGCCGCCGTCATCGACATCCACCTGCCCGACATCAATGGCCTGATCCTCAGCCAACAGCTCCGCGGCTGCCTGGGGCCCGGCAAGCCGATCATCGTGTTGTCCGGCGACACCTCCATGGAAACGCTGAACTCGCTGCCCCACGTCGGTGCGACACACTTCTTCAGCAAGCCCGTCAACGGCTCGCAGCTGGTCGAGCGACTTCGTGAACTGACCACCTAAGTGCCGCGCCCCCTCAACGACCGCCATTCACCAAACAAAAAGAAAAGCCCCTGAAAATTCAGGGGCTTTTCTCGTCGCACTAAGTGGAGGCGGCGGGATTTGAAGCATACGCCTCCCCCACCATTTCCCCCGAAATCCAGCGAATCGAAGACGTAGGCGGCATGGAATCCGGCATTACGGACGCCAGCTTACTTTTTATTGTTGAATCGTGGCCACGTTTAAACGCAGCTGTGCGGGCAGCTGTGATGGTCACGTTGCGCGCCGCTCTGCGCGAGGGAGTCTAGCTATGTCTCACGATGTGCCAGGGATTATTTCGCGGTTGTTTACGTTCCGTGTGCATCAGGGTGGGTATCTGGGTAACCGGATATCGAGCGGCGTTGCGGCTCCGGCATGCGATCCGGCGAGCCTCGCCGTGTTGAGGTTCCACCGCGTGGTTCTCAGCCTAATGGCGTCCGTTTATCGGGGGTTGCCGAGCGGTGTGGCCCGGCGTGTCGACGTGGCTGAATTGTACGTGGCGGGATTGCGTGGGGCGTGGCTCGCGGCTGTGAAGATCGACGGCGGGGCGCTGATCGCGAATGAGCGCGGATACGTCACCACGATCGTTCGAAATGCGATGATCGACTGGCTGATTACCTGCGGCGTTTGGCGAACCGCCGGCTCCCCAAACAATCGCTTTCACTTGGAGCGGCAGGCCGGGAAGAAGGAACGGCAGCGACTCGGGGCTTCATATGGTCTTGGTGACGGGCGGTACGCGAGCGAGTTGAATCGAACTGAGGCGGCGATCCTGGCTGATCAGGTAGCCGAGAAGTTGGATGACAGGGATCGGCAACTGTTGGTTCTCGTCTACCGCACGGGCATGGCCGTTGGGGAGGCGGCAGAGCATCTGGGCATGTCCTCACAGAGCGGAGAAGTAGCGCATTCTCGCATCATCGGGCACGCCCGCCGTCTGTGTGGCGTTGAAGGACCGATCGCCGAGGGTGTGGCGGTGGCTGACCTCGTGAAGCGCCTCGGATGGGTAGATGAAAAGCGCAGGGCCAAGCGGCTGGCCGATGCGGCGTGGAGGCGTACGCCGGCCGGTCGGGAGGCGAAGCGCCGAGAAAATGCGCGTCGTGCGGAGCGGCGCCGTGGTGAAGCAGTGTTGGCCAGTTGATGGCGAGGTGGCTGCATGTGTTCAGCAAATTCGCCGGAGTTGCTTTGGACGTTGCGTAACGCCCGGGGGCTCCGTTGTGGTTCTTGTGACCAAGAAGGGAGCCCCACTATGGGTGTGTTTGACAGCGTGATTGAGTGGCAGAAAAAGAGTGCGGACAAAGAGGCCTTTTTCAGCGGTGTGAATCGCGAGCGGCACACGGTTAAGCAAACGCGTCGAAAGTTCTTTTACGAGGCGGGCAAGGTTGCGGCGGAGTCGAATGAGCGCGTCGACAACTTCATGTTCGAAGAAGCTCGCATGAAGTGGGAAGAGCGCCAGATGGAGCGTGCGGAAGCTGGCCAAGAAGATGACTCGGAGGATGAAGCTGAGGACGCCGAAGCGGTTGACGATCAGGCCGATGAGGATTCGGCCGAAGAGGATGCCGCCGAGCACGATGACGCCGACGCCGACGATGCTGATGATGATGAATCGGAGTACGACGAGGCCGACGAAGACGAGGCGGATCATCGGTGTTGAGGGATGAGGGGAGGGGTAGGGGGAAGGCCGCAAGCGTAGCGGGCCGCCCCCCTGCCCCTCCCTGTTTTTTGGGTGGTGTCATGCGTGTTACTGATGTTGTTTATCCGGTCGTGACGGTGCCGATCGCTGATGTGGATTGGCTGCTCGGTGCGGCGATGCTGTCAGCGCTCGGCGTGTGCACCTGCGTCTATTGGCTGGCGACGTTGTCCTGGTCGATGCCGCCGGCGGTGCTGCGGTTGATGCGGTGGGCGGTCTCGCTCGGCCAGCGCTCGCAACTGACACGAAGGCGGCGGGGCCGGCGTCATCTGCACCAACGACGATGACCGCGGTGTCGGTCGGTCTGCAGCCTCGCCAGTGGTGGCGAGTGAGGAGCCGGTTAGTGCAGGAGGCTCGAATGTCGAATTTTGATTCGGTCAATTTACCGGTTGCGAGTCCCCACGCCCGTCGACCGGAGCCGCCGTCGCAGGGCCATGACGCCCTGGCGGAAAGTGGTGAGTCAAGGGTGTGCCCCGGTACTCCGGGGCTTGCGCAGCAACCCTTGACGCACCACGGGCCAGGGCAAAATGGAACGGAGACGGTGGCGCAGGGCGATGGGTGTGGGGACGACCCCCACGCCCAGAGATTGGTGGGCCAGAGCTCGGGAGCGGCAAAGCGGCCCGCACGACCGAAGCGCCGCCGACTGAAGATCGACGTGCTGGCAAGTCTTGCCGTCGAGGTCGAGGCGCTTGCCGATCAATCTGGCTTGGCTCGATCACAGTTCATGCCGGCGGCGTTGGCGTTGGGCGCTCGGAAGCTGGCGGCGCAGCTGGCTGGAGACGCCGAGCCCTCGAAGTAAACAAAACGACCGCAATCGGGTTCTGCTTGGCGGCGATCCGATTGCGGCCGTGTTCACACCGCACCGTGAGGGTGCAGGGAGGTATTGCGTGTCCAATTCTAAGTCCGCTGTTCGGGCTGGGCAACGTTTGTCCATTGCCGATCCCGGTGCGGAGTTCGATCGGCTGGCTGATTTACAGGCGACCTGGCCAGAGGTCGGCCGGTTCTCGGTCTGGCCACGTCGCAAGCGTGGTGGAAAGGTCGTCGTCCTGGCTGCATCGCCTGCCGTGGCGATGGGATCTGCCGCCGCAGTCTCTTCGGTTGTGTCGATGCAGGGTCTGGCCGGGGGCTTGTCTTCCCCACATAACGGGCCGCAGGCCCTTTTCGGCCCTGTTTTCGCGGTCAAGCCGCCTTCGACCCGGCCGACGCTGGATGAGTGGCTTAATGACGGCCGCAGGCTCGCCGAGAAGGTCCGTGAATCGCGGGCCGTGCATCGTGAAGCTGCGACCGATCGGCGGTTCGCGTTGCCGCACGCCGTGTGGGGTGAACGCAGTGAAGGGGATGCAACACCTGACCACCCCGCAAATCAGGCTGTGTATGATCCGGTTCGTGAGGCGATCAGCGATTGGGAGCGGGGTGGGCGTGTTGCCATCCCAGCCGCGATCTTCTTCGCTGATCAGAAGCTGCACGACGTGCACCGCATGCGTTACGCGGTCGGCGGCAACGTCTTCGAGTACAAGGGGCCACACGTGTCGCCGGCCGGCACGCGGGGCGATCGTCGTGAAATTACGGGCTTCTCGGACGCCAGCCGGCACCGCTGCTTGAAGTTCATGAACTCCGTCAACCGCACGGTGATCGAAGCGACGCGGGTGTGGTTCGTCACACTGACGTACCCGAAGGTGTGGGATGATGACCCGCAAGTATGGAAGAAACAACTAAAGGCGTTCCGCAAGCGCCTTGAGCGTGCGTTTGGCCGAATGGGCGTCGTGTGGAAGCTCGAACCGCAGAAGCGGGGAGCGCCGCACTTCCATTTGCTGCTACTAGTGCCGCCGGCGATGTGTCGCGACCTTCGCCAGGGCGAACGGAAGTGGCGGAGGGGTCGGTACTGCACCAACTGGCGTGGTGTGCATCTTCGGACCGTGCGTAACTTCGTGTCGCGTGCGTGGTTCAAAGTCGTCAACAGCGGGGACGTGAAACACCTCAGGGCCGGTACGCAGGTTGAGCCGCTCGAGACGTGGGACAAGATCGTGGGGTACGTCTCAAAGTACCTCGGGAAAACCTGCGTGTTCATGGATCAGGGATCGGGCGAGGTAAAGAACGTCGGGCGCTTCTGGGGCGTCTGGCGTCCGCAGCTGTGGGGCGTGCGGTGGGTCGAGGTGACGTTACCGCCAGAGGCGTGGCCACGGATGCGACGGCCGCTGCGGTCTCTGCTGGTGAAGCGTGGCCGGCAGATGAGGCCTGCCAACGGTGCACCGCCAGCGTTCCAGTGGATCGGCCGTCCGAGGCCTTGTAGTGCGTTTCTCCCGAGCGAGGTCATAGAGCGCCTGTTGTCCGAAGAGACGCCCTGGCGGTCCCTAGGGATGACGTACAGCCAAGAATATGAGTTCCGCCGCGATCTCGGCCGATCGCGCGAGTTGGAACGCGAGGCGGCGAGGTATCATTAAGCATGCAATACGAAAACGAACCAAACGCTGCGGGCGAGGTCGAGAGCGTGATCCTGGCCGTCATTGTCGATGCCCAAGAAGATTTGGTAGCACGCGAGGTTGTTCGGAAAACGCACCAGCTGGCGGTTGCGAATCGGTGGGCAAGGTATCACGCGGGCAAGGTGACCGCCGAGACAGACCCGGGGCTTTTGTTCGTCGTTGAGAGGCGTTTCACGCCGGGGCATGTGCCGCCGGTCGATGCAATGGTGCTAGACCTTGCGAAGTTACTGGACAGCATGCCCGGCCCGGCTGTGAATCGTCGAGCGTGACCGGCCGCGGAGACTGGAACGCCGGCGGGTCACGCGTTGTCACAGCCGGCGTGGCACGCGTGCTTCGGGCCGGCATGGATTCCGGAATTGATTTCGGAAACAATCATGGTAAGGTGAAGCCATGGCGAAGCGCGGTGCAAAGAGGACGAGGGTAGCAACAGACGGAAAGGCGAGGCTTGAGGTTCGCGTCGATGAGGTGGTGGCGAACCGTCTGTTCGAGCTAGCGGAACGCGCTGGATTAAGCGTGAATCAGATAATGGCTGGGTTGGCGCGGTGGGCCGTGGACAACGGCCATCCGGGCACGCCAGTGATCACAGGGCATCGCGTGGAATCTGGCGAGGTGCCTGGGTGCGTGTGGTTTGGTCAGGCGGAGTGGGATGTCGAGGAGTCTGAGGATGGTCAACTCCATCCGTCGTCGCCGGTGATCGTGTTGGCTTTGGATTATTCGGATGCTCGAGCAATCAGGAATGAGTTGCACGGCAAGCGGGCGAAAAGTCAGAAAAGGCGGTGAGGTGATGGTCGATCAGAAACCTCCGAAGGACGATGCAGCACCGGTAACGGTGGACGTTGTAGCGGCGGAATTGCACGTCACGGATAAGACGATTCGCAAGTGGCGGCGGGTGTACGGGCTACCGTTCAAGAAAATCGGAGGGGTGCTTCTGTTCGATCTGCATGACGTTCGGCGATGGTTCAAGGAGTGGAACGGAAATGGCCACGCTTGCAAATGATGGTGGGCTCTTCCGGGTCGTGGTGAACTCGCCGAGCCGGCGTGCCTACCCAATTCGTCTTGGTCGCGTGAAGCCGCCGTCGCTCGCTTCAGCGTTCCGCACCCGGGTGACAGAACTCGAAGACGCCGTGCGGCTCGGGCTTCCGCCGAAGCCTGCGATTATCGAATGGTTGAATGCCCTACCGCCGGACCTTCACCACAAGTTGGTCAAAGCCGGGCTCACAACCGCGCGCGTTGACACGACACTCCACGCGTGGCTCGAAAGTCATCTAGCCGGGAAGGTAAAGATGAAGTCGCGATCAAAGAGCAAACTGCGTGATACCCATGGCAAGCTCTACGAGTTCGGTGGTTTTGGCCGTGACATCAATATCGCAAAAATCACAGTTGGGCATGCGGAGGATTGGCACACCTGGCTGCATTCCTTGGCACTGAGCGACGCCACGATTAGAACTCACTGCGGGAACGCCAAGGCGATCTTTAACCGTGCGGTGAAGCGAAAATTGATCAGCGACAATCCGTTCATAGATTTGCCATCGGGCACGACGGCCGGTGCTGCCTCAGCGTACGTGTCGGAGTCGGACGCCGCTGCGATCATCGAGCGGTTGCCCGATGCCAAGTACAGGCTCTTGTTTGGCCTTGGGCGATACGCTGGTCTCCGCATCCCTTCCGAAACGCGACCCCTGACCGCGGCTCAGGTCGATCTCCACGGTGGCATGTTGCACGTGCGATGTGCGAAAACTGAGGGACACGCCGGGAAACAAGATCGCTACGTCCCGATTTCCCCACGGCTCAGGGCGTTGCTCGTAGACCGCCTAGCTGAAAGCCAGAGCGGCGATCTCTGCCCGGTCGGCTCTCACTCCCAAATCGGCGGATATGCCCGTCGTGTCGTTTGTGAAGCGATCAGGCGGGCGAACGTCCTTCCCTATCAGGACGTGTTTCAGTCGCTGCGGTCGTCACTCGCAAAAGAGTGGAAATCGCTTGGCGTCCCTGAATTCGCGGTCGATGCGTGGCTCGGGCATAACAACGTCACGAGCCGAAAGCATTACACGAGCAACGTGCCACCGCAGATGTTCAGTCTGATTACCGGCATCGAACAGGCGGCACGGAATCCGGCACGGAACGACGCGGAAATAGGTGGAAGTCAGGGAACGCCAGCGGACGGCCCAAAAACAGAACCTGCCGAAACTCCCCGAGTTATCGAGGATTTCCGGCAGGTTCCGTTGAAGTCCGAAGCGGACTTAGTGGAGGCGGCGGGATTTGAACCCGCGTCCCGAGATACTGCGAATGGCGGCCTCTACATGTTTACTCGGTCTTTTGATCTTGTTGCCGACGACGAGGAACGAGACCCTTCGCCGGCAACCAGTCGTCTTTATCTCGCCCGAAACCAACGACCGAGTCGCCGGGCTATCCCACTTTTTTCGGCTGGTGCTTAGTGGGCGTCGGCACCATACCGAGGTTACCTAATTACTTAGGCAGCCATACGAACCGGGGCGGCAAAGCCGACACGGCCTGCAACATCGTTGTTGGCAGTTAAGATTTACCCAAATGATTAACCAGGCCTATTGGGCGTCCTGGACATGCCACCACCACCGACACCATCCGGTCGAAACCAGTCGCCCCCGGTGATCTAGGGCTAACGCGACCTATCATAGCCCACCGGTCGGCACCCGACAACAGCGGACAGATGTAATACGATAGGCAGCATGAACGGTTCACTTGACCAGCCACTGGGTGAGCCCGTGCCCGATTGGGCACCGCCCCCGTCGCCGCAGCATCGGGAACTTACTGGACGCTACTGCCGGCTCATGCCGCTGAGCTTCGCCGAGCATGCGGACGCGCTGTACGAGGCGTACTCGGCCGACGCGGAAGGCCGCCTGTGGACGTACCTGCCCTACGGCCCATTCGCCGATCGGCCGGCCTTCGACGCGTGGCTGCAGGCGAGCGCCGCCAGTCAGGGCGACCCGCTCTTCTTCACGATCATCGATCATGCAACCCAGCGGCCGGGTGGTGTCTGCAGCTACCTGCGCATCACGCCGGCGGCCGGGTCGATCGAGATTGGCCACCTCGCGTATGCCCCGCGGCTGCAGCGGACGACCGCGGCGACCGAGGCGATGTTCCTGCTCATGCGGCACGCGTTTGAGCTGGGGTATCGCCGGTACGAGTGGAAGTGCAACGCGCTGAACGCACCCTCGCGCTACGCCGCCGAACGGCTTGGCTTCCAGTTCGAAGGCATCTTCCGCCAGGCGGCCGTGGTGAAAGGCCGCAATCGCGATACAGCTTGGTACTCGATCATCGACCAGGAATGGCCAGCCTTACATCGGGCGTTTATCCAGTGGCTTTCGCCGGCAAACTTCGATGCGGATGGGCGACAGCGGCGATCGTTGACGGCACTTCGCGATGAGACGGTAGCGGGGTAGCGGAAGTCGAAGAAACCATGACGCCTCTGCCCGTAGTGGCGACGCCTGCGACGCGGCGACGCGCAGCGTCGAATCTTCGTACTTCAGGCAGACTGCGGCTCCCGCTGCCCCGCGACGCAGGCGTCGCCACTACTGACAGTTCGGTGCCGCATTCGCTTCAACCGTGGCATGGGCGTCTCGCCCATGCTTGTGGATTGGAACGGCAGATCTGATTTGTTGGGTCTGCGCTGACCAAGGCTGCCGACACGAATTTGATCTAACGGCCTCTCTACGAGCATGGGCGAGACGCCCATGCCACGGTCGGAGAAGGCGCCGCCGTTCTCTCTACCGCCCGTTGCGGAGAACGAGCTTCGCTCTCGGTTCAGGCGTACCGCCGCCAATTCTTAAGCCCGCTGCAGTCGCTTTAACTGCTCCGCCACCGATCGCAGGTCCCTTTCGAAATCGGCCATATTGCGTGCGCGCAAATCGGGGTCCGGAATCCGCAGCAGCGCCGACGGGTGCAGCGTCGCGACGGTCCAGTCGGCCCAGGGGCTCTTCATCACTTGGCCGCGCGATTGCGTGATGCGAAAGTCGCGGCCGAGCAGCGATTGGGCGGCGGTGGCGCCGAGGCAGACGAGCATCTTCGGTTTGATCAGCCCCAGTTCCGCCTCCAGCCACGGCCGGCACGCGGCGACCTCGCGGGCGGAGGGTTTGGCGTGGATGCGGCGCTTGCCGCGTGGTTCGAACTTGAAGTGCTTAACGGCGTTGGTGACGTACACCAGATCGCGCGGCAGGCCGACGCGTTCCATCACGTCGTCCAGCAACTGCCCCGCCGGGCCAACGAACGGCCGACCCTGTATGTCTTCCGAGTCCCCCGGCTGCTCGCCGACCATCACGATCTGCGCCTCCGCCGGTCCTTCGCCGAACACCGCCTGCGTGGCATTGCAGTAAAGGTCGCACCCCTTGCAGGCCTGCGCGGCCTTGGCGAGCACCGGCAGCTTCAGCGTCTGCGGGATGAACGGTTTGGCGGTGCCGGTGTTGGCACACGCTGCACTATCGGCGGCGGCGGTGGATGCCGTCGCCGCGCGTTTCGTTCCCGCGCGCTCGGTCATGCCGGGCAGCAGGCTTGCCTGTTCACGGGCGGCGTTCGTTGCTTTTGCCTTTCGCACCATTTCCTCCACTCGGCTGGGGGCCTGGCGAAGCAGGTCGTCGATCAGCTCGGCCTCGGGCAGCGTTGCCCAGTGCCGCACGGGCATCTCCTTCTTCATCGCCCGCACCTTCACGCGTGCCGGGTTGAAGATGGAGGCGTAATACGTCTTCCACATCCCCTCGACCTCGTCCGGCTGCGGCGCCAACCGATGCGGCACGCCGGGACCGAAGGTCAAGGACTGCCGGTCCCACGACACCGATTCATCCGGCGTCAAGATCGTCCACCGCTGCACACCGAACCGCTCGCGGAAGAACCCCGCGACATGGCGAACGATCGGGTGGTCCGGCCGATGCCAGGCGACGTAGTGATCGTCGCCGGTCGCGCCGTCCTGCAATTTTCGGAAGCGCACGAACGCGTGCATCTTGTGCACGTCACGCGAGACGGCCTTGTCCATCGCGGCCAGTTGGGCGACGTCGTCGTCGATCATCACCTGCAGCAGGTGTGGCTCGCCGTGCGTTAGTCGCCAGAGCGCGCGATACAACAACGGCCATTTTTCCAGATCACGGTGAAACGCGACGCGCTGCGCCATCGCCAGAAACGCGGGCGGCACGGTGGCAACGGGGATACGGTTGGGATCGCTGGCCGGCTCGGGCGGACTTTCAAAGAGCACGTCGCCGTTCGACCAGATGACCTGGTCCGGCGGCGTCTGACTTTCGAGCAACCGGCGTGCCTGCGCACGCCATTGCGCGAAGTCGGGACCTTGGAGGATGACGTGCTGCATGATGATCGGACGGAACTTTCGCTAAAGACCGGCGGACAAAAACTTGTCGCATCGCGCGCAAATGTCATCCCGATGGGAGCCTTGGCGACCTGAGGGATCTCCCACTGGCGTAAATCAATCGTCATTCGACATTCCTCAGGTCGCTACCGCTCCCTTCGGGATGACAATCACGCGCATGGGCATTGCTGGGACCCCCCGTTATCCTTGCTCGTTAAACCTCCCCCGTCACGGCCGACGTCGCGGCGCCGAAGAGTTCCATCTGCGGGTCGACCGCGGTCACCCGTCGTTCCAGGTCCGACCGGTCGATTCGAAGCGCGTCAGGGTTCGAGTCGGCCGCGATGACAAACGGTCGCGTCTTGGAAAGGCTGATGCGCAGCTTTGCCAAGTCCGCCAGCGTCAGCTTGTGGTGCCGGCGGATCGTCAAAATCCTGCCGACGTTGCGCGCGCCGATGCCCGGCACGCGCAACAGCGCCGCCTTCGGGGCCTTGTTGATGTCGATCGGGAAGAAGTCGCGATGCCGCAGCGCCCAAGCTAGCTTGGGGTCGAGCGTCAGATCGAGGTTGGGCTGGTCAGATGACGTGAGTTCGCTGGCGCTGAAGCCGTAGAACCGCATGAGCCAGTCGGCCTGATACAGGCGATGCTCGCGAACGAGCGGCGGTGACTGCCCGGGCAGCCGGGTGTCACTGTGCTGGATTGGGCTGAACGCCGAGTAGTACACCCGCCGCAGCTTCTGCTTCGTGTAAAGCGTGGACGCCGTCGTCAAAATCGCGGCATCACTGCTGGCAGTGGCGCCAACGATCATCTGCGTGCTTTGACCGGCCGGGGCGTACTTCGGCGCCGCGTAGCTGTCCGCGCGCTCAGCCTTGCTGATGTCGATGCGCTGGCGGATCTGCGCCATCGTCTGATTGACGATCGCCATCGTCTTTTCCGGCGTCAGCTCGGCCAAATCCGCATCCGTCGGCAGCTCGACGTTGGCGCTCAACCGGTCGGCGAACCGCCCTGCTTGAGCCATCGCCTCTTCGCTGGCGCCCGGCACGGCCTTCAGGTGGATGTAACCGTTGTAATGATGCACCTCGCGCAGCTGCTGCGCCACCGCGATCAACTGGTCCATCGTGTAGTCGGCCGACCGGATGATGCCGCTGGAGAGAAACAGCCCCTCAATGTAGTTCCTGCGGTAAAATTCGAGCGTCAGCCAGACCACTTCCTCCGGCGTAAACCGGGCCCGCGGCACGTCGCTCGTCACCCGATTGATGCAGTACTGGCAATCGTAAATGCAGTAGTTGGTCAGCAGAATCTTGAGCAGCGACACGCACCGGCCATCGGGCGTGTAGCTGTGACAGATGCCGATTTTGTTCGTGCCCCCCAGCCCCTTGTCGTTCCCCTTCCGCCGACTGCCCGACGAGGCGCACGACGCATCGTACTTGGCGGCGTCGGCGAGCACGTTCAGCTTTTTACGCAACTCCATGGCATTCGTATCATACCTTACATAGTCCGTACAATCGACCGAGAAATGTAGAGCGACGAGTGCTGAGTGATCGTCATCCCGAGAAGATGTTAGACAACACCGCCGCGTCCGCTGCAACCGTGGCACGGGCATCCTGCCAGTGGAGCCGCGGTACGCCGCGGTGTCGGACGGTACGCCGTCCGAAGTAACGAGCGCAAGCGATCTGCTCTTCTTTGGCGTCGTCAGCGGTTTCTTCGCTTGCGCGATTGCTGATTCGGATGGCGTACCATCCGATGCGTCGGGGTACCGATGTCATGGGCAAGATGCCCATGCCACGATCGGAGCGGACGCGGCACTGTTCTTCAACACCCTCTGAGGATGACGAATGTTCTTGGCGGGACCGCTCTCACACTCAATCCTCCTCCTTCGCGGCTACCTTCGCGTCATCGCGCCTTCGCGTTCTCTTCCTCCGCCAACACGTCGAAACATGACGCCCCCGCACCGCTCTGGTAGAACAGGACGATTCCCCTCACCACCCGGGCCGCCTAAGAATGTCCAACAGCCTTTCACAACCCCAGCACACCACCGACGAACTGCTGAACTCCGCCGGCGTCACGTGGTCGCTCGATCCGATCACGCACTCGCCGTTGCACGCGGGGGTCGATCTGCGGCGGTACTACTTCCTGCACGTGATGGCGGCGGTGTTCCCCGCGACGATGGGGCTCATCCTCTACGGTTGGCGGGCGCTGGCGGTCATTGCGATCCTCATGGGGTCGGCGATGGGGGCAGCGCTGATCTGGCAGCGCATTGGGTCGCGCGGGGCACAGGTGCACCTGCTGCACGTCGCGTGGTCGGCATTGCTGCTGGCGCTCATGCTGCCGGCACACCTGGCGTCGCGCGGCGACGGTGGTGAGCAGAACATGCCGTGGCTGATCCTGGTGACCGCCGGCTGCACGCTGGTGATGCTGATGTGGACGCTGGGCGGCATCGGCGCGGGGCGCGTGTCGCCCGTGCTGGTCTGCTTCCTGTTGTTGAACGCGCTGTACGGCCACTCGTTCGTCGCGCATCACGTGCTACAGCGGGACAACCTCGTCACGGGCAACCTGCTCGACGCGCAGGCCGACGGCACCCGCGCCACCGGTGACCCGTGGATCAATTCCGAAGATTCGCTCGGGGGTGATGCGCTGTGGCGAGATAATTCCGGGCAGTTGCTCAGCAGCTTCACCACCGGCACCGAATCGGCCGACCCGCGCCTGTGGTTGAGCCTGGACGTGCTGCTGCGCGACCGGTTGCCGCCGTTGGAGGATTTCATCGTCGGGGGTGAACCTGGGCCGATCGGCGCGGGGTGTGCGCTGGGCGTAATCGTCGGTGGGCTGTTCCTGCTGTACCGCGGGCTGATCGACTACCGCATTCCGGTGCTGGTCATCGTCTTCACGTACCTGACGATGCTGATCCTGCCGATCCCGGTACTGCTCACCGATCAACCGCAATACCACTGGCTGGCGATGCGCGTGCCTAGCGTAACGTGGCAGACCGCCCTCACGTTCGTGCATTACGAACTGCTGGCGGGCCCGGCGATCTTCATGGCGCTGTTCCTGGCAACCTGGCCGAGCATTCGCCCGATCGAGCGTGGGGCCCGCGCGGTATACGCGGCCCTCATCGGCATCCTGACAGCAATCTTCCAGCTATACGCGTCGGTGTCGTATGGGCCGTACATCGCGCTGTTGATCGCGAGCCTGTTGACGCCGTGGTTCGACAAATGGCTGAGGCCAAAGCCGCTCGTGTGATGAGCCCTGCGATCGCAGAGTTCGCATCGCGGATTGACGAACCAGCACCCTCTCTCAATCCGTAAGGCGAACTCCGCAATCCGCAATTTCCTACCCCTCGGCTCCACCCAGTTCGCGGGTCTGGAAGAGCCACATTCCGATGCCCAGCGCGAACGCCGCGTAGGCGATGCCGTAGATCAGCGCGATGCCAAAGTAGCCCCAAATGGTCGACAGCGCGACCGCCTGCGGGTTGGCGGCGAACTCGGTGCCGGCGAGCGCGATGGGGCTGTAAACTGTCAGCGAACGCAGGTCAAACGTCTCTAAATACGGCAAAATAAGACTTAATACGTACGCGAACGCCTTCACAATCACCGATCGGTCCGCCAGCGGCGTGCCGGCGTCGTTAGCGCCAAAGTTGATCGGGAACAGGAACCGCGTGAGGTTGCCGGCGATGTACAGAATGATGACGGTCGGCAAGTTCACCACGAGCGAGAACCGGGTCGACAGCGCCACCCCGATGGCCGCCAAAACGCTGATCTGCATCCACGACAACAGCAAGCTGGGAATAAGCCCGGCGATGTGCATCGCGCGGTAGTCGGCCAGCCGGGCGACGTCGCGCTCGTCGAGCGTGTTCGTGCGCAGCTGATAGTCGGCCGGGATGCGCAGGTAGGTCGCTAAGCAAAGAATCGCCCCCAGCACCACCACCGCCAGCAACGCCGCCAGGATGATGCCCAGGTACTTGCCGATCAGCACCTGCCACTTCTGCACCGGCTTGCTCATCAGCGTGAGCATCGTGCGGTCCTCGATCTCGTCGAAGATCGACTTGCTGGTCGCGAACAGCGTCGCCAGCAGCACGAGCAGCAGGATGACGTCGAGCCCCACTGCCTTGAACATGATCGTGTCTTCACCCAGCGTGAAGAACGGCAGCAGCGCGAAGATCGTCAGGATGCCGACCCCGATCGCCAATAGCAGCGAATAGATCGGCTGGACGATCGCCTCGAAGAACGTGTGCCGAAGGATGACGTATGTGCGGTACATGTGACGTGCGATTGTAAGTAGGCAAGTCGATCTGTACCAGCATCATGCGCAGGGGCGCTGGTCGTTGCAGAAGTTTGAACCGCCAATGAACGCCAGGGACGCTAAGAGAAGAGAGGAATGGGAGGATTGAGAATGGACGGCTGGCGGCTGGCGGCTGGCGGCGGGCGGAGCCGCGCAGCATGTCATCCCGATGGGAGCCTTGGCGACCTGAGGGATCTCGAGCCACGGACGGTTCTCGACCTTGGGAGATGGGTCAGGTCGGCAAGCCTCCCATCGGGATGACACGACCGCGCGCCGCGTCGGCGTTTTGTCCGCTAGCCTTCAGGCTCCGCTCGGGATAACGGTCGTTCCACCCCAATCGTCTGCTGCTTCCCTTGGCGTCCCTGGCGGTTCACCTCACTGTTCCCAGCCAAATTGGTCGCCAAACCCGCACATCGCTACAGTACGCCCAATGATCAGCGCGTTCATCAAGTTTGCCGATGGGGAGATCTCCACCGACACCTCCGTCGCCACCCTCAGCCGCGCGGTGCGCGATCCGAAGGCGACGTTCTGGGTCGACATGATCAAGCCGACCGACGACGAATATGCGCTGCTCGACGACGTCTTCGGTTTCCATCCGCTGGCGATCGAGGATTCGATCAAGTACCTCCAGCGGCCGAAGATCGAGAGCTACAACCACATCGGCGACTCGTTCCGGCAGGGCTACTTCTACATGGTCATCCATGGACCCGACCTCTCCAGCTTCCGCGACAAGCTGCGCACGAAGGAACTGGACATGTTCGTCTCCGAGCGCTACCTCATCACGATTCACGATGAGGAAATGACCAGCGTGAAGGAGAACCTCGTCCGCGCAAGCGTCGATCCGGCACGGATGCTGGACGGCGGCATCGACATCCTGCTCTACCACATCCTCGACCGCCTCGTCGACAACTACGGCCCGATCCTGGAGAACCTGCAGGAGGAGATCGACGACGTCGAGGAACAGTCCGTCACCGACCCCACGCCCGAGCTGCTGCAGCAGATCGCGACGAAGAAGCGCGACTTGCTGAACTTCCGCCGAATCATCGGCCCACAGCGCGACGTGCTGGCCCAGTTAACGCGCGGCGACGTGCCGTTCATTCGTGAGGGGACGCGCGTGTATTTGCGCGACGTGCTCGACCACCTCACGCGGGCCGTGGAAATGATCGAGCTGTACCGCGACCTGATCGTGGGCGCGCGCGACATCTACATGTCGAGCATGAGCAACAACCTCAATCAGGTGATGAAGACGCTGACGATCATCACGGTGATCGCGCTGCCGTTGAACATCCTGACCGGCTTCTTCGGCATGAACTTCGAGGTGGCCGAGTTCAAGTGGATGCTGGACCACCAGACCGGCTTCTGGGTCACGATCGTGCTGGCGCTGACGTTCGTCGGCCTGCTGTTGTACCTGTTCAACAAGAAGAAGTGGTTGTGACGTCGCGCGGCAGTCGACGCGCCGTCTGACACATCCGAGAAGCTCATCAGAGGCGAAGGCTGTCATCCCGATGGGAGCCTTGGCGACCTGAGGGATCTCGAACCACGGGCGGTTCCCGGCCTTGGGAGTTCCCTCAGGTCGGCAAGCCTCCCATCGGGATGACATTTTGCGCGGTCGGGTCGCCAGATCTGATTCGCTCGACAGGAGCCGCTCCCCCGGCACGCCGGAACACCCTATCCGTCGACAGCGCCCGCTCAACCCACGCTTGCCGGGGTCGGAACCGCCGCGGCCAGTTCCATCTGCTCGCGCATGTCCTGGTGCATCTTCCAGAGCACCCACAGGCTGCTGAAGCCGACGTAGAAGTAACCGCCAGCGAAGATCATCAGGAACGGGATGCTGCTCCAGCCGTACCCGTAGGCCAGGCTGAGGAAGATGAAGCTCAGCGTGTAGATGCCAAACGCGACCTCCACGATCGGCAGCGCCAGCCGTTTGAACGTGAGGACGCTGTTGCCGCTCCAAGCGCTGCGGACCTTGCCGTTGGCGCCGTACTTGGGCGTCCGCACGAACTCGCTCGGCTTGCCCTTGTAGTGCGAGATGATCGCTTCGATGACCGCCTTGGCGTTGTTCAGGCTAATGCCCACGCCCAGCGCCATCAGGACCGGCAGGTGCAGTAGCGTCTTCCAGCCAACCTTTTTCCCAAACAGTTCTCGCTGGGCGAAGATGAAGAACGTGCTGGCCGAGCAGGTCGCCAGGATGAAGAGCGTGCCGGTGAAGAAGTAGTTCTTGAACGTGTACTTCGCCAACAAACCATCGAAGATGAACATCGACGGGTACATCATCAAGGTCAGGATGACCATGAACGGGTAGACGAGCGTGTTGGTCAGGTGGAAGAACGCCTCGTTCTTTACCGCGTACGGCAAGTGCTTGCTGCGCAGGATGCTCGGCAGCAGCTTCAGGCAGGTCTGGAAGCTGCCCTTTGTCCAGCGGTGGGCCTGTTGCTTGAACGCGATCATCTCCGGTGGCAGCTCGGCCGGGGCGGCGTACTGCGGCAGGTAGACGAACTGCCAACCCTTCACCTGGCACCGGTACGACAGGTCCAGATCTTCCGTGAGCGTGTCATGCTGCCACCCCCCGCCGTCGGCGATCGTCGCGCGGCGCCACACGCCGGCGGTGCCGTTGAAGTGCATGAACCGGCCACTACGGTTGCGGGCGGTGTGCTCGATCACGAAGTGACCATCGAGGAAGATCGCCTGCGATCGGGTCAAGAGCGACGCGTCGCGGTTCAGGTGGTCCCAGCGGATCTGCACCATGCCGATCTTGTCGTCGGTGAAGTAGTGCACAACGTTGTGCAGGATGTCGATCGGTGGAACGAAGTCGGCGTCGAAAATCGCGACGTAGTCACCGGTCGCCGACTTCAGGCCTTCCTCGAGCGCGCCAGCCTTGTACCCCTCGCGATTCGTGCGGTGCAGGTAGACGATGTCGTACCCTTTGGCCGCCCACTCTGCGACTGCGGCCTTGGCAATGGCCTGCGACTCGTCGGTGCTGTCGTCGAGCACCTGGATCTGCATTTTATCCAGCGGATAGTCGATCTTGCAGGTCGACGCGATGATGCGCTCGGCAACCGGGCCCTCGTTGAACATCGGCAACTGCACGGTGATGCGCGGCAGCTCGGGCCACTGGGCCTTGGGCAGGTAGGCGTTGTTGCGATGCTTGATGTACAGGTAAACCAGCACGTACCGGTGCAGGCCGTAGAACGCGACCGTTGCGAGCACGAACAGGTACAGCACGACCAGCGTGTATTTGAAGACAGGATCCATGACGTTCTTCTATGTACGAACCGCCGCGCGAGGCAGGGCCACCCCGTTTGAACTAAGCCCCTATCGTATGCGAAAGCCCGCAGCGAACACAAGATATAGGTTTGTCCATGCCTGGCGTTCAACCGTCGCGACCGTCCCGCGAAACGAGTGTGTCGACTGTAACGACCCCCGCGAGCCGTAGGGCCGGCACTTGTGTCGCCCGCTCGTCCTGGCGAGTCCAGAACGGGGGCCAAACATGTCCCCCCTACGTAAGGCCGCCCACTCGTCACCCGCTCACCCATTCGGCCGCGGTACAAGGATTTGCATCTCCTCGCGCAACTCCCGACAACGCTCCGAAGTCGAGAATCAACAAAAAGGGCCGGCGCGTTTGCGCCGGCCCTATCGTATTCATTGCATCAGCCTGACTTTAAGTCGCGGCCGGCGTCTCGGCGGGAGCCGATTCACCCTTGGCGGCCTTGGCCAGCTTCGCGGCGAAAGCGTGGCGCTTCTCGTTGCGCTTGCGACGCAGGCCGGCGGAGCGGCGGATCGTGCCGGTGGGCGCGGTCGCCTTCGTCACCAGCTGCAGCACGACGATGTCACCACCGTCGCCGATGCGGAAGTCGCTGGTCTTGATGATCTGCGTGTACCCACCATTGCGGTCGGCAAACGTCGGGGCGATCTCGTCGAACAGCCGGCGGACGACCGTCATCTCGCGGCCCTTCTCGTCGACCACGAACTCCTGATCCTCGTCCGTCACCCGGCGGTCCTGCAGCGTGGCGATCACCGCGCGGCGGGCGTTCAAGGTGCCGGTCTTGGCCAGCGTGATCAGCTTCTCGGCCAGCGCCTTCACTTCCTTGGCCTTGGGCCCGGTCGTGCGGATCGAGCCGTGCTCGAACAGGCTTTGGATCAGGTTGCGCCGAAGCGCCTTACGGTGTTCCGTGTCACGGCTCAACTGCCGGCCGCGCATCATGTGGGAAGACATCTTTAACTCCAAGCTTGTCAGTCGTCCGTCGTCCGTCGTCTGTCGTAAGGCTGAAGAAGCCTGCTACAACTGACCACCGACCACCGACAACAGACCGTTGACTTTCTACTGGTTCGCCGTCTCGGTTTCCTGTTCGACGGCATCATCGTCGTCGTCATCGTAATCGTCGTCGGCCATCGTGGCGGCGTCGAGGTTGGCTTGAGCGGCATCCAGATCCATGCCGAGGCTCAGGCCCATGTCGGCCAGTTTACGCTTCACTTCGCGAAGCGACGTCTTGCCGAAGCTGCGAACCTTCAACAAATCGGCGTCGGTCTTCTTCACCAACTCGCGCACCGTGCTGATCTTGGCCGATTCCAGACAGTTGTTGGCCCGCACGCTTAGGTCCAGTTCCTGGACCGTCATGCCAAGCTTGCTCTGCAGCTCGGGGTCGATCAGGGCGCGGTTGCTGTCGCGCAGCATCGCGATCGCGTCCTCGTTGGCGGTGTCGCTGCCCAGTTCGAAGTACTGCACGAACGGGTTCAGGTGCTTGCGGAGGATCTTGCTCGCCTCGACCAGCGCCATCTCCGGCGTGATCGTGCCGTTGGTCCAGATCTCCAGCACCAACCGGTCGTAGTCGGTCTTCTGACCCACGCGGGCATCTTCCGTCGCGTAACGCACACGGGTGACCGGCGAGTAGATGCTGTCGACGGCGATGTGGCCAGTCTCCTGCTCGTCGGCGTCGTCGATGTTGTCCGACGCCGTGACGTAGCCACGGCCCTTGCTGACGGTCAGCGTCATGTCGAAGTCGACGTCTTCCGTCAACGTCGCGATGACGTGGTCCTTATCGATGATCGTGATCGACGGGTCGGCCTCGATCATGCCGGCGGTGACCGGACCGGCCTTGTTGGCGCGGAGGGTCATCGTCTTCACGTCTTCGCTGTCGAGCTTCACGATCAGCGACTTGATGTTCAGGATGATGTCGGTGACGTCTTCCAGCACGCCGGGCAGGCTGCTGAACTCGTGGTCGGCACCCTTCAGGCGGATGTGCGTGACCGCGGCCCCTTCGAGCGACGACAGGAGGATGCGACGCAGGCTGTTGCCCACGGTCGTACCAAACCCGCGCTCGAACGGCTCGGCGGTGAACTTCGCGTACTGTTCGGTCGACACCTGCTCGTCACGCAGCACGCGAGACGGCAGTTCCAATCCACGCCAACGAATTCGCATAACAGTTCTCCTACAGGTGCCCGATGAATTGCGGAAAGTTCCCGCCCACCACAGTTGGGGGCCATCTGTACTTCCGCCTCGTCAGGAGGCACGATTCTTTGTGATGTAGCCACGGGCTTGCCCGTGGGATTTCGATGCTTAAGCAGTTCGTCAAATCACCCAGAAAAGACCACCGGCAAGCCGGCGGCTATATGGGGGAAGACGAACTTCGATTACACGCGACGCTTCTTCGGCGGGCGGCAACCGTTGTGGGGCAGCGGGGTCGTGTCCTCGATGCCCGTGACCTTCAGGCCTGCGTTCTGCAGGTTCAGGATAGCTTGCTCGCGACCGGCGCCAGGACCCTTCACGCGCACTTCGACCTCGACCATGCCGCTCTTGCGGGCGGTGCTGGCGGCGTTCTCCGCGGCGCGACCGGCCGCGAACGGGGTGCTCTTGCGGGCGCCCTTGAACCCGACCGTGCCGGCCGAGGCCCAGGAGATCGTCTCACCGTTCGTGTCGGTGATCGTAACCATCGTGTTGTTGAACGTCGCCTTGATGTGCGCCACGCCGCGCGTCACACCCTTGCGGACGCGCTTCTTCGCGGCGCCCTTAGCGCCAGTCTTTGCTGCTTCTGCCATGATTCTGTTCCTTGCGGATCCTCCGGCTCAACGGCCGTACCCGCGATCAAAAGTCGGAAGCTGGATGTGCGACGGTGGAAGGAAATCTGATCCGACTTCCCACTTCCACCTGCCGCGATCCCACTTCGTTTACTTACCGAGTTCCTTAACGCCCTTCTTGCCGGCAACGGTCTTGCGAGGTCCCTTGCGGGTGCGGGCGTTGCTGCGGCTGCGCTGGCCGCGCACGGGCAGCGAGCGACGGTGGCGGTTGCCACGGTAGCTGCCGATGTCACGCAGGCGAGCGATGTTCTGCTGGATGTTTCGGCGGAGGGCGCCTTCGACCGGAACGCTGCGGTCGAGGATCGTCACGATGCGTGCGACCTCGTCTTCCGTCAGTTCCTTGGCACGCTTCTGCGGATCGATCCCAGCTTCCTTCAGAATCGCCCGACCGTTCGTCCGGCCAACGCCGAACAGGTAGGTGATGCTGACCCAGGCCGGCTTATCATTCGGAATGTCTACGCCTGCGATACGGGGCATGTCTAACTCCCAGTTGCGGATCTCGGACCGCCGATTTCGGATGGAAGGATCACTTCAAATCCGCAATCAGAAATCCTCGCTCCGCAATGCTTAACCTTGTTTCTGCTTGTGCTTCGTGTTGGTGCAGATCACGCGCACAATTCCCTTGCGGCGAACGATCTTGCAGTTCTCACAAATCCGGCGAACGCTGCTTCGGACTTTCATGATTCTATTCCTGCCTACAAAGCCAAAAACCGGCCCGAGAACCGGCGAATCGTCAACTATAGCAAAAACATTCCGGGGCCTCAAGCGCTCCCGCAAAGCGTTTTTGTGCTTGAAACATCTGTGCCAGTCACCTCAACGACCGGACGTCGCCTCTCCGCGCCCCGTCTAGCCGCGGGCTTGCCCGCCATGGATTCCTCGAAATCAATGGCGAGCGAGTTCCCGGATTCGATGGAAACCTCTACATCGCGTACGGCGCCCGACCGTCCGTCAGCACGTCCACGCCGGTCTCGGTAACCGCCACCGTATGCTCAAAGTGGGCAGCCGGCTTGCGGTCCTTCGTCACCACGGTCCAGCCATCCGCCAGCAGCACCACTTCGCGGTGGCCAACGACGACCATCGGCTCGACGGCCAACGTCATGCCTGGCCGGAGCTTAAAGTCGCCTCGGAGCTGCTCGGCGGTGACGAAGTTCGGCACCTTTGGATCCTCGTGCATCGATCGCCCGATGCCGTGGCCCACGAACTCGCGAACGACCGAAAAACCGGCCCGCTCGACGTTGTATTGCATCAACCGGGCTACATCCGACCACTTCCGCCCGGGTCGAATGTGCTGCAGCGCGATCGCAAGCGTATCGCTTGTCACGTCGAGCAGCTTCTGCTGCAACGGAGAGATCGTACCGACCGGGACGGTAATCGCGGTATCGGCACAGTAGCCGTTGACCGACAGAGCCAGGTCGAGCGTGACGATGTCGCCGTCCTTCAGCGGGCGGTTGTCGGGGATGCCATGGACGACCTGCTCGTTGACGCTGATGCACGTCTCGGCCGGGTAGCCGGTGTTCGGCTTGTACTCCGGATAGTTTTTGCTCAGGCCGATCGCATCGTTCTTGTCAAGCTCGATGCGGGCGATCTCGTTCAGTTCCGCCGTCGTGATGCCCGGGCGGACGGCCTCGGCCATTTTGCCAAGAATCTCGTGCCCCACCTTGCCGGTGTGGCGCATCATCTCCAGTTCACGACGAGTCTTAAGAACAATTGGCATCGCACGCGCTGGTTGAACCCGAGTGGACGGGGGAAGCTGAGCCTTCTTGAGCGAATCCTTCATGGCAACAGTACGGGCAGCAATCGTCGAAGATCAGAGAAACTCGCTCAGTCTATGCGTCGGTTTTCGTCCGATCCACGCGCTTCAGGTGATCTCGATAGCCGCTTGCGGTTTCGCAAAACCACATGCTCGAGTTGGCGAAACCGCAAGCATTGGAGTAGATCGACCGCGAACCGGAATTAGTACTGGCGCCCCTTGATCCGCTTGCCTGAGTCGCCGAGGAAGCCGCTGTAGTTGCGCATCAGCAGGTTAGCCTCGATGCGCTGCACCATGTCCAGCGCCACGCTGACCACGATCAGCAGGCCGGTGCCACCCAGGAACTGCGCGATGTTCGGCGGAATGTTCAACCAGGCGCTAATGGCGGTAGGGATGACGGCGACGAAGCACAGGAACGCGGCGCCGACGTAGGTGATGCGCATCATCACCCGTTCCAAATAGTCGGCCGTCCGCTTACCAGGACGCAGGCCGGGAATGAAGCTGCCGTAGTCGCGCAGCTGGTTGGCCATTTCCTTCGGCTGGAACTGCACGGTGGTCCAGAAGTAGGCGAAGAAGTAGATCAGCACCACTTCGACCATGATGTACAGGAACGCCCCACGGCCGAGCTCGATGTTCAGGAAGTTGACGATGCCACCGTACCAGCCACTGATCTGACCATTGGGGTTCACGACGCCGTTCAGCCAACCGACGAGCATGCCGGGGAACAGCATGAGCGACTGGGCGAAGATGATCGGCATCACGCCGCCATGGTTCACGCGAAGCGGCAGGTACTGCTTGCCGCCACCATACACCCGGCGACCGCGGGTGTGCTTGGCCTGCTGAACCGGAATGCGACGCTGGGCCTGCGTGATCAAGATCGCACCGGCGACCACGAACAGGAAGGACGCCGCAAGGAACAGGATGTGACCCGGACCGAACGGCGTCTCGGCGCCACGATTGGCGCTGAAGCTGGTCATCGTCGTCAACTGGATGAACGCGTCAGGCATATTCGCGACGATGCCGGCAAGGATGATCAGCGAGATGCCGTTGCCCATCCCGTACTCGTCGATCTGCTCGCCCAGCCACATCAGGAAGACCGAGCCAGCGACCATGCAAGAAAGCGCCATCACGTAGAACGCCACGACGTTCTGGTACATGAACTGGGCCTGCACTAGCGGCGGGCTCGTGCTGCGCATGTACTGGATCCAGAACACGCCTTGGATCAAGGCCAGCACGACGGTCGCGTAACGCGTCCATTCCTGGATCTTCTTGCGGCCGGTCTCCCCTTCCTTCTGAAGCTTTTCCAGCGTGGGGACGACGGTCGTGAGCAACTGGAAAATGATCGACGCCGAGATGTACGGCATCACGCCGAGCCCGAAAATCGTGCTCTGCTGCAGGCTGCCGCCGCTAAAGAGCGACACGTAGCTGGCGAGCCGCCCCGCGGCCGAGCCGTCCTCGCTCTGCTTCTGTACGAGGTCCTCGAAGTGCTGCTGGTCGACGCCGGGGATCGGAATCCAGTAGCCGACGCGGTAGATCGCCAGCATCAGCAGCGTGAACAGGATCTTGTTCCGCAGCTCGGGCACTTTGAAGATGTTGATGAGGGTCTGGAACATAGTTTCAATCCACGCCTGTGCGGCCGAACGCCATGGAAAGTCACGGTCATCGGACCGACGTGAACGACTGATTACCAAAAGCAGTCATCCTGAGCAAAGCGCCCGGCCTCTACCGTAGCGGTAAAAGCGTGTCGCTTCACTCAGGATGACGTTGTTCGAACTCGTTATTCGCTCTTCGCAGCCGCGTCGCCTTCGGCGTCGGCCGAACGCTTGCCTGTTTTGGGGGCATCGCGCTTCACGAACTTCTTCTTGGGCTTGGGGAACGCGAAGGCTTCGCTCTTCTCGTTCAGCGCGGTGCCACCGGCGGCGCCGATGCGTTCGTGGGCGGCCTTGCTGTACCAGGCGGCGACGATCGTGAGCTTCTTGGACATCTCACCGTCGCCGAGGATCTTCACCGGCAGCTTCAGGTCGGGGACGAGCCCGGCCGCTTCCAGCGCGGGGGCGTCGATCGTCGTGCCGGCATCGAAGCGCTCGAGGTCGGCGAGGTTGACGATGTAGAACTTCCGCTCGAAGTTCACGTTGCTGAAGCCACGCTTGGGGAAGCGCTTGTGCGTCTCGGTCTGGCCACCTTCGTAACCGCGGCGGATGTAGGTGCCGGCGCGAGCGCCCGAACCCTTGTTACCGCGACCCGAGGTCTTACCACGGCCGCTGCTCTCGCCGCGACCCTTCCGCTGCTTCGCCTTGTACTTCGGGGCGTTAGCAGTGATTTCGTGAATCATGCTCATGATTGTTGTCCGTAGGGGCAGGCCTCTGTGCCTGCCCTGCTTTTTGATCGAATAGGCAAAGGGCAGGCACGGAGGCCTGCCCCTACAACTAAGCCGTCACCAGTTCGCCGGCGCCCTTCTCAAGCTGCACGCCGCGGGTCGATTCGACCTGATCCTTGCTCTGCAGCTGGCGGAGTGCCGCCATCGTGGCCTTCACGAGGTTCTTGGGGCTGGTCGAGCCGTAGGCCTTCGTGAGGATGTCGGTGACGCCGGTCAGTTCCATGCAGGGACGGACGCTCTTGCCGGCCGTCACACCCGTGCCCGGACGCGCCGGGACGAGGATGACCGAGCTGGCGCCGCTGGTGCCCTTGACCATGTGCGGGATCGTGGTGCCCTTGAGGTTCACGCGGAACATCTGCTTGCGGGCGTCCTTCGTGGCCTTCTCAACCGCGCCTGGAACCTCGTTGGCCTTGCCGTAACCGATGCCGATGTTGCCCTTACGATCGCCGGCGACGACGAGCGCGCCGAAGCTGAACGTACGGCCACCCTTGACGACCTTCGAGCAGCGGTAGATGCGGACGACCGAGGCCTCGATGCCCGAACCGTCGTCATCGCGACGATCACGATTGCCACCGGGGCCACCACGACCACGACCGCCACCCTGCCCACCGCGACCACCACCTTGGCCGCCACGACCACCACCGCCGCCACCACCACCACGCGACTGCTGCTGCGTGCCAGCGGGCGTGGGGGGCGTAACAACGGCTGCGGGCGAGGCGTTCTCGCTCACGGGGGCTTCCGTCTGCTGGGGGGCTGCTGCTTGTGTTTCTTCTGCCATAAAGTTCTCGTTGCGTTAAGGGTGCGACCTTCGTCACACCGCCCGCGAATGTTGATGGTGACCCAATCGAGCGCGGCCCCGATTTGGCCTCAATCCGTCGCATCGAGCGACAGGAGTGTTTGGCGCGGCGGGGTCGCTAAAGCGACCCC